>DAINCG010000254.1:0-221 GCA_036732525.1 Pseudomonadota bacterium
AAGCTCCGGCCCAGGAAACCCTCTAATGGGTAGCGATCGCGCCCAGCGGATAGCTGCGCGCCATGAAGAGCGCACGGCCCCAACGGCCTTCTATGCCCGCGCCGGCGCGAGAGAGCCCGGCTTTGTGATCGACAGCTCCAGCCATCGCTACGCCCTCCTATTCGTACTTGATGCGCGGGTCGAGCGCGACATAGAGCAGGTCGACCAGGAAATTGGTCAGG
>DAINCG010000254.1:231-5017 GCA_036732525.1 Pseudomonadota bacterium
CGAGGTTCTGCACGATCGGATAGTCGCGCCACTGGATCGCCTCGACGATAAAGCGCGCCACGCCGGGGATGTTGAAGACGGTTTCGGTCACGATCAGGCCGCCAATCAGGAAGGCCGCCTCGATGCCGATGATGGTGACGACCGGCAGCACGGCGTTCTGCAGGGCGTGCCGGTAGTTCACGGACCGCTCGCTCGCGCCCTTGGCCCGGGCGGTGCGAATGTAGTCCTGGCGCATCACCTCGAGCATGGAAGATCGGGTGAGGCGCATGATCAGGGCCGAGGACCGGAAGCCCACGGCCGCGGCCGGTATGGAATAGAGCCAGAGCTCCTCCCACAGCGTTTCCGGCGGATCTGTGTAGATCGGAATGAAGCCGAACCACGAAACGAACGCCATCAGGATCAACAGCGCCAGCCAGAAGGACGGCAGGGAGAGGCCCGACAGACTGACGACGCGCAGCGCATAGTCGATCGGCGAATTCTGCTTGACGGCGCTGATCACGCCAAGCGGCAAGCCGAAGACGACCGAAAAGAATAGCGCGAGCCCAGCCAGCTTGGCGGTGATCGGGATCCGCGGCGCGATTTCGTCGATCGTCGGCAGTTCCGAAACGTAGGAATAGCCCAGATCGCCATTTACGAGGCCCCAGACCCAGTTCCAGTACTGCACCGGGATCGGATCGGCTAGGCCGAGTTCTTCCTCCAGCGCGGCCTTCTCCGCCGGGTCCACGAACCCGGCCGAATCGAACAGGATGTCGGCGATGTTGCCCGGCACCAGCCGCAGCAACGCGAAAATCACGATCGACATGCCGATCAGGGTGATCAGCATCAGGAAGAAGCGCCGGACGATATATGCGCCCATGGGTGCCGCCATCCTTGGTTCTAGAGCCAGCCGCGCCGCACAGAACGCGAGCGCCGTGCTCTACTCGTTTGCCATCAATTAAAGGTCCCGCGCCCTGGCGAAGCGGCCAGGGCGGGGGGAGAACTCGGGCGCGCTCGCGCCAGGGGCGCCTGCGGCGGCCGGGACCATCAGTCCCCGCCCCTGCCAGGCGCCCCCTTTGCCAGTGCCCTATTGTTCGAGCCAGACGTCCTCGAACCGCCAGCCGTTATAGGAGCTGTTCACCATCTGGTGGAAGCCCTTTACGCGCGGCTGGTAGCAGGTCGAATTGACGCCATGATAGATGATCGGACGCGCCACGTCTTCCTGCAGCTTCTTGTCGATCTCCCAGACGAGCTGCTTGCGCGCCTCGGGGTCGGTCATGCCGGACTGCTTCACGAAGAGCGCCTGAAGCTCCTCGTTGCAGTAGCCCGTGTAGTTCCGCTGGGAGCCGCAGGCGTAGTTCTCGAAGAAGTTGACGTCCGGATCGTCGACGCCGACGCCGGTCAGGTTCAGGCCGACCTGGTAGTCCTTGCGGGCCACCTTGGCGTGCCAGTTCGAGGTTTCGACGACCTCAAGCTCGGCGTCGATGTAGATCTGCTTCAGCTGGTCGATCAAGATGACGGCCGGGTCGCGGTAGATCGCGATGTTCCGGGTCGAGACCTTGGCGGCGACGCGGTTGTCCGGACCGAAGCCCGCTTCCTTCATCATCGCCTGGGCTTCGGCAATCTCCTTGTCCTTGTCGCCATAGCCCGCGACGTCGGCCAGCTGCTCTTCCGGCATGCCCCAGCCGCCGCCCGGCGGCGGCAGCATGGCGCCGCCCTTCTGGTAGTTCCCTTCGCTGAGGATGGTGATGTAGGCGTCGCGGTCGATCGCGAGCGCCATCGCCTTTCGGACGGTCTCGTTGTCGAACGGCGCCGCTTCGCGGTTGACGATCAGGTTGGTCGAAACGCCGGTCGGCACGGTCTCGCAGATCGCATTCGGCGCCTGATCCTTGATGTCCTTCAGCAGCGGGAACGTGATGTCCGTGGTGAAGGTCATATCGAATTCATCCGCGATGAACGCGAGCACGCGGGTCGAACGGCTCTTGATGATCGTCCAGTCGATCGCGTCGAGATAGGGCCGGCCTTCCTTCCAGTAGTCCTCGTTCTTGACGAACTTGATGGACTCGTTCTGCTTCAGTTCGACGAACTTGAAGGGACCGGTGCCGATCGGGTTGGTGCGCATGTCCTTCGGCGGCACATGGCAGGGATAGACCGGCGAGTAGCCGGAGGCGAGCAGCGCCAGGAACGAAGGCTGCGGCTGGCCGAGGGTGAAGCTCACCTTGCTGTCGCCGTCGACGGAGACTTCCTTAAGGTTCCAGTACCAGGACTTGCGCGGGTTCTTGCGCATCCGCGCCTTGGAGACGCCGAGGATCATGTCCCAGGTGCACTTGACGTCCGCCGCGGTGAACGGCTTGCCGTCGTGCCACTTGACGCCGTCGCGCAGCTCGAAGGTCAGCTTCGTCTTGCTGTCGTCCCAGGACCAGCTCGTCGCGAGGTCGGGCACGATGGTGTCGAGGCTGTTCTTGACCTTGTTCTGATCGAACAGGACGAGATTATTGTAGACCGACATGTAAGGCATGTTGGTGGAGGTCGTCGCCTCCTCATGGATCGACCCCGACGGCGGCGTGCCGCGGTGATAGACCCGAAGCGTGCCGCCCGCCTGCTGGGCGAGCGCCTGTATAGGCAAGGCGAGTGCGACGGCCACCGCCGCGCCCGCCAACCATGATTTGGCTTGCATCTATTTCCTCCCGTTTATGTCGACGACGTCTATGCGTCGCCATAGAGCAAGGGGCAGGCTACCATCTGACCCCGTCGATGCAACAGCTTGGGCCTCGAATTCCCGCGTCCCGCCGCATATTGGGCTCACGAATCCGACAAGAGACCGATGACCGACCTCACGCCAGACGCCCTCGAAACTCGAGAGATTGTCCGCCGCGCCGCCCGGGAGCGGGTCGCGCCGCGCGCCGACGCGATCGACCGAACCGGCGCATATCCGGAGGACATGTTCCAGCTGCTCCGCGAGCTCGGCGTCTTCACCCTGCCGTTTCCCGCGGCGTACGACGGGCGCGACAGCCTGCTCGCGGCCTGCGTCGCGACCGAAGAGTTCGGCCGCGTCTGCTACAACACCGCCTATCTGCTCGTCGTCCAGTGGACGCCGTTCGGCGCGATCATGGCGGCGGGGACCGAGGATCAGAAGCGCCGCTATCTCCCGGGCCTGGCGACGGGCGACCTGCGCGCCGCGTTCTCGATCACCGAACCGCAATCGGGCTCCGACGTCGCCGGCATCCGCACCCGCGCCAGGGCGATCGGCGACGGCTATCGCATTTCCGGCGCCAAGATCTGGTGCACCAATGCGGCCGTTTCCGACTTCATCGTGCTCGCCGCGAAGACCGGCGACGCGCGCGGCGAGATCAATTTCTTCATTGTCCCTGCGGACGCGGAGGGCCTGACGATCGGACCGAAGGAGGACAAGCTGGGCGCCCGCGGCGTGCCCTCCTCGCCGCTCTATCTGGACGACGTCTTCGTCCCGGAGGATGCGCGCCTCGGCCCGGAGCGCCAGGGCTTCCGGCAGGTGATGGAGGCGCTCGCGCTCTCCCGCCCGATCATCGGCGCGCGCGCCGTCGGCCTCGCCCAGGGCGCGCTTGATCACGCGCTGGCCTTCGTGAAGGAACGGCAGGCGTTCGGCCAGCCGCTGACGGATTTCCAGGGCCTGCGCTGGATGCTGGCCGACATGGCGATCAAGATCGAGGCGGCGCGCGGCCTGGTCTACAAGGCGGCGGCGATGACGGACCGGGGCGTGCGCGGGCGGGAGCTCGCCCAGGCCGCCGCGATCGCCAAGACCTTCGCCAGCGATATCGCCATGCAGGTCGCCACCGACGCGGTGCAGCTGTTCGGCGCTTCGGGCATATCGAACGATTATCCGATCAACCGCTACTTCCGGGACGCGAAGGTGGTGCAGATCATCGAAGGCTCGAACCAGATTCAGCGCAACATCATCGCAAAGAACCTGCTCGACGGGATCGGCGGATGAGCGGCGCGAACGACTACGCCCGCGCGGCGACCGGCCCGCTCCAGGGCGTCCGGGTGATCGACCTCACCATCAACGTGCTGGGGCCGCTCTCCACGCAGATTCTGGGCGACATGAGGGTCGACGTCGTCACGGTGGAGCCGCCCGGCGGCGACCCGATGCGCCGGCTGGGCCCCGGCCACGACATGGACATGGCGGCGCACTTCATGGCGCTCAACCGGAACAAGCGATCGGTCGAGCTCGACCTGAAGCGGCCGGAAGCGCTGAAGGCGCTGCACGCGCTGATCGGCCGGGCGGACGTGCTCGTGCTTTCGATGCGGGCGAGCGCCGTCCGGCGCCTCGGCCTCGATTACCCGAGCCTCGCCGCCGCCAACCCGCGCCTCGTCTACGCCTCCGCCACCGGCTACGCGCAGCATGGGCCGAACGCCGACCGGCCCGCCTACGACGACGTTATCCAGGGCGAGAGCGGCCTCGCCGGCATGATCGGCGCGGCCAACGGCGAGGCGCGCTACGCCCCTATGGCGATCGCCGACAAGTTCTGCGGCACGCAGCTCGCGAGCGCGATCGGCATGGCGCTCTTCGCCCGCGAGCGTTCCGGCCAGGGCCAGGAAGTCCACCTGCCGATGCTGGAGACGATGACCGCCTTCAACATCGCCGACCATATGTGGGAGGCGGCGCTCGGCCGGCCGGAGGCGGGCGGCGGCTTCCCCCGCATGTTCACCCCACACCGCCGCCCCCACCCGACCCGCGACGGCCACGTCGCTCTGATGGCCGTGACCGACGCGCAGTGGCGCCGCCTCTTCGCCGCGATCGGGCGCCCGGAGCTCGCCGACGACCCGCATT
>DAINCG010000254.1:5027-7242 GCA_036732525.1 Pseudomonadota bacterium
ACGCGACCATGGAAGCACGCACCGACAATATCGACGCGCTCTACGCCCTGCTCGCGGCGCGCATCGCGGAAGAAACCACCGACCACTGGCTGCAGGCGCTCGACGCGGCGGATGTGCCGAACGCCCGCATGGCGACGCTGGAGGACATCTTCGAAAGCCCCTATCTGCATGAAACGGGCTTCTTCCGGCCGATGACGCATCCGACCGTCGGCCAGACGCTGCAGGTCTGGCCGCCGATCGCCTTCCACGGCACGCCGGCGAATATCCATCGGCCGCAGCCGACCCTGGGGGCCGACAGCCGCGACGTGCTGGCGGAAGCCGGCCTGGACGCCGCGGCGATCGACGCCGCCCTCGGAGGCAACGCGCCGTGACCGAGGACCTGCGGAACCGGCTCGCCGCCAACATCGCCAGCCAGCCGGCCATTATCGAAACGGACCACGGCCTCAAGCCCGCAGCCGTCGCCATCGCCGTGCTGGAGGAGGCGGACGGCAGCCCGGCCTTCATCCTGACCCGCCGGTCGGGCAATCTCCGCCGGCACGCCCGGCAGTGGGCGCTGCCCGGCGGACGGCTCGATCCCGGAGAGAGCCTGCTGGAGGCGGCGCTCCGCGAAATGGACGAGGAGATCGGCTTGCGTCTCGCGCCGGAAGACCTCGTCGGACGGCTCGACGACTACCCGACGCGCTCCGGCTACAACATCACGCCGTTCGTGTTCTGGGCGGGCCGCACGCCGGCCCTCACGCCCAACCCGGACGAGGTGCATGCGCTCTACCGGATCCCGCTCGTCGAACTCGACCGGCCGGAATCGCCGGACCTGATCCGCATTCCCGAAAGCGACCGGCCGGTCATTCGCATGGCGATCATGGAGGACATGGTCCACGCGCCGACTGCGGCCCTGCTCTACCAGTTCCGCGAAGTCGCGATCCACGGCCGTCCGACCCGCGTCGCGCATTTCGAGCAACCGGTGTTCGCCTGGCGCTGAGGCTTGACGGGCGGCGCCCGATCGCGCTTTTTGCCGCCATTCGCCGACCGCCCCGCTTTCCGGATCCGCCCCAATGACCGACGCTTCGACCGACGCCGCGCCCGGCGGCATCGGCTTCTTCGAAAAATGGCTCTCGCTCTGGGTCGGATTGTGCATCGTCGCCGGCGTCGCCCTGGGCGCCATCATGCCCGGCCTTTTCGAGACGGTCGCGGGCCTGGAGGTCGCATCGGTCAACCTGGTCGTCGCCGTCCTGATCTGGGCGATGGTCTATCCGATGATGGTCAACGTCGATTTCGCCTCACTGAAGGAGATCGGCGCCCGGCCGAAGGGCCTGATCGTCACCATCGTCGTGAACTGGCTGATCAAGCCGTTCACCATGGCGGGCCTCGCCGTGCTGTTCTTCGAGCACGTTTTCCGCGACCTGATCGAACCCGCCGACGCCGAGCAGTACATCGCCGGTCTGATCATCCTGGGCGCGGCGCCCTGCACCGCCATGGTGTTCGTCTGGAGCCAGCTGACCCGGGGCGACCCGGCCTATACGCTGGTGCAGGTTTCGGTGAACGACCTGATCATGGTGGTCGCTTTCGCGCCGATCGTGGCGCTGCTGCTGGGCGTGACCGACATCGACGTGCCCTGGTCGACGCTGCTGCTCTCCGTGGTCCTCTATGTCGTGATCCCGCTCGCCGCCGGCTACATGACCCGGCGGGCGCTCATCGCGGGCGGCGCGCCGGGCGCCGTCGAACGCTTCACGGGCAAGGTGAAGCCGTTCTCCGTCCTTGGCCTGCTCCTGACCTGCGTGCTGCTGTTCGGCTTTCAGGCGCCGACCATCCTCGCGGAGCCGCAGCGCATCGCGCTGATCGCCGTGCCGCTGCTGCTGCAGTCCTATGGCGTCTTCGCGATCGCCTACGCCGCCGCCTGGGCCTGGCGGACGCCGTTCAATGTCGCGGCCCCCTGCGCGCTGATCGGCACGTCGAATTTCTTCGAACTGGCTGTCGCCGTCGCGATCAGCCTGTTCGGCCTGAACTCCGGCGCGGCGCTCGCGACCGTCGCCATCGGGTTCGTCGCGGCCACGGCGGCGATCTACGGGATCGACACCTGGTCCACCACCAGCGCGTTGGCCACGGCGGAGGAGGAGGCGTCGGAGTCGATCGAGCAGCTCAAGGCGTCGAGCGCCGAGCGCGCCGTCGACCCGCGGCCCGACGCGACCGTCGCCGAGACCGGTGAGCCCGCGTGGGA
>DAINCG010000255.1:0-7185 GCA_036732525.1 Pseudomonadota bacterium
CGGCCGAGCGCCGCGCCTTCGGCCGGACGATCGCGGACTACGACAGCGTGCAGCACGCCGTCGCCCGCAGCCGCATTGAGCTCGATCAGGCGCGCCTGCTGACGTGGCGCTGCGCCTGGACGCTCGACGAGATCGGCTGGAAGGCGGCGCGCCAGCAGGTCTCGATCATCAAGGTCGCGGTCGCGGAGACCTACCAGCGCATCGCCGACCGGGCGATCCAGGTGTTCGGGGCCATGGGCGGCGCGCCTGACGCGCCCATCGCCGACGCCTTCGCCTGGGCGCGCGCGCTCCGCATCTTCGACGGCCCGGACGAAGTCCACCTCCGCCAGATCTACCGCCTGGAGCCGAAGCCGGCCGAACCGTTGTCACGGTCGCCGCACATCCTGCCGCGACCGGACTGACGTTGGACTAAGACGTAAAGGGGACTCCACATCGCAGCCCGACCACTGCATCGTCCGATCATGAGCGAGACCTACTTCCAGGCCGTCGGCCGAGCCGCCCTCCACGACATGACGCTGCGGTCGACCCTGCTGCAGGCGCCGCTGGCGCTTGGGTTGCCGGCGTTGGCCTTTCGCTTCGGCGGTTTCGCCCCGCTCGAGGACCCGACCCGCGCTGGCGTCGCCTATGCCCTTACCGCGATCGTCGTGTTCGTCGCGGCGCGGCTGGCGACCGCGCCCTATGTCGTCTGGAAGGCGCAGCAAGCGGAGATCGCCGCCCTGAAGGCCGAACCGGCGGCCCGCGCCGCGCCCGAAGCCGTCACGGAACCGACGGGCCATGACGCAGCAGCCAAGGCGGAACTCGCCTCCGCCCTCTCCCGTCTCGGCGGCATGGCCCGCGACTTCCGCCAGGGTCAGGACAAGGCCAGCAGTCTCGAGATCATCGAGCTTCGGCGACGGGCGCTGGTGCTCGCGGAAAGTTCCGGCAAGGACGAACCGATCCTTCGGCTATCGAAAGCGTTCGTCCACAACGCCTCGACGGCGGTCGCACTCCGCTCCCGCGGCGATGACGCCAATGACGCGCTGGAGGCGATGCATGAGGCCGGCAAGGACCTGTTCCGCATCCTGCATGGCGCGGCATAAGGACGTTCAGTCGGCGAAATCCGCCATGACAGGCGCGTGGTCGGACGGCTTCTCCCAGCCGCGCACCTCCTTCAGCACGGTCGCCGAGGTCATGCGTCCGGCGACCGGGCCCCGCGCCCAGATGTGGTCGAGCCGCCGGCCGCGGTCGGCGGCGGCCCAGTCGCGCGCTCGATAGCTCCACCAGGAGAAGAGCGGCACATCCGCAGGCACCGCCTCCCGGACCAGGTCCGTCCAGCCGCCGTCGGCCTGGACTTTCTCCAGCGCCTCCACTTCGACGGGCGTGTGGCTGACGACCTTGAGAAGCTGCTTGTGCGACCAGACGTCGGTCGGCAGCGGCGCGACGTTCAGGTCGCCGACCAGGACCGCGCCGGCGTCGGAGGCCGCCTCGCTCCATTCCGCCATCTCCGCCAGGAAATCGAGCTTGTGGCGGAACTTGTCGTTGATCTCCGGGTCCGGCTCGTCGCCGCCGGCCGGAACGTAGAAATTGTGCACTTCCGTCCCGTCCTCCAGCGCGACGGCGACATGGCGACCGTCCTGCTTGCCGCACCAGTCGCGGCCGTCGATCCGTTCAATCGGCCGGCGCGATAGGGTCGCGACGCCGTGGTAGCCCGGGATGCCTTCCATCTCGATGTGGGGAAAGCCGATCTCGGCGATGGCGTCGAATGGGAAGCGCGACCGGTCCGCCTTGATTTCCTGCAGACAGACGACGTCCGCGTTCGTCTCGGCGGCGAGCCGGGCCAGGCCATCCAGGCGGAGGCGGACGGAGTTCACGTTCCAGGTGATCAGGCGCATTGGCTGTCGGCTCCGGTCGATTCGGCGAGCGAGTACATTACCGGAACGAAGGCGGGCCCGAAATAGGAGACGCCCGGCCAGGGGGGGAGCGGCCGGGCGTCTTGGGGAGGTCTGCGGCGCGCAAGGGGGGATTTCGCCGCTCAGGCCCTATCGGGCCATCGACCTTGACAGCGAAATGGGCGTCGAGCCCCCGGAAATCAACGGCGGCGCCCTCACGAATTCGCGACTTCGCGCCGAATAATCTGCAGGACCGCATCGGGCCGTTCGAACGGCATCATGTGGCTGGTTTCCGGGATGCGCGCGAGACGCCCTTTGGGCGCGCGGCGCGCCGCGACGCCTTGCGCCTTGGTCGCCCAACTGGGCGCCACGCCGTCCATCTCCGGATCGCTTTCGACGAACAGGATCGGACGGTCGAAGCCGGCAAGCGACGCAAACGTGGACGCATCCATCGTCGCCCTGTAGCCCGCGGCCTCCGCCTCCGGCGGGCAGCAAAGCCGCCAGCCGTCCCCGTCCTCCGCCGGGGCGAGCGTCGCGGCGGCAAAGGCGTGCAGCATGTCTGGCCGCCAGCGGGCGAAGGCCGGCCGCTCGGCGAGCGCAGCGGCGAAGGCGCCTGGCGCCGGCAGGTCGCGCCGGCGCTTCAGGGCGCGGTCCGCCAGGATCGCGCCGAGCGTCGCCGCGCCGGCATGCAACGGCACGTCCGGGGTCGGCGCAAGCGGCGGCTCGAACAGCGTCAGCGACGCATAGGGCGAGAGCCCGAAGACGCCGCCCATGCGCAGCGCGCCGAGACCGGAAATGGAATGCGCCGCGAAGTGCAGCGGCCAGTTCGGCGCGCGGCGCCGGATCGAGGCCGTGACCGCGATGAGGTCGAGCGCCAGACGATCGGCCGTGATCGCCCGGTCGTAGCCGCCGCCGGGATCCGCCGACCCGCCATGGGCGCGGAGGTCGGCGGCATAGACGTCGTAGTCGGCCGCGAGCGCCGCCAGCAGTGGCGCATAGGCGCCGGCTGCGAAACCGTTGGCGTGGCCCCAGAGAATGCCGGGCCGGCCGCCCCGGTTCGACCGCCAGCCATAGACCCTGAGCGGCAGGTCGTCCGCGCCGGCGACGATCCAACTCTCGGCCAGGTCCGCCGGAACCGACGGCGAGCGCGCCTTCACGCGCCGACTATTCCGCAGCCGCGAGCGCCGGCTCGCGCGCGCCCTCGGCATAGGCCCGCACCGCGCGCCCGAACGCCTCGAACAGGCGGCGCGACGGCATGTCGACGCGGAACAGCGCTTCCGGATGCCACTGCACGCCGAGGATCCAGCCCGGCGCGTCCGGCGCGGAAACGGCTTCGACGACGCCGTCTTCCGATAGCGCCTCGACGACGAGGCCCGGCGCGGGCTTATCGACCGCCTGGCCATGCAGCGAATTCACCATCACGCTGTCCCGGCCGAAGAGTTCGTGCAGCACGCCGCCCGCCGTCAGCAGGACCGGATGCGCCAGATCCGACCGCCGCTCCGGCGGCTTCGACCTGTCGGAGCGATGGTCGCGCTTGCCCGGCAGCAGGTGCACATATTGATGCAGCGTTCCGCCGAGGGCGACGTTCAATTCCTGGATGCCGCGGCAGACCGCGAAGACCGGGATGCCGCGCTCGACCGCCGCGCGGATCGTCGGCAGCGTCGTCGCGTCCCGCGCCGGATCGATCGCGACCTCGGGGGCCGCAAGCTGGTCGGCATAGTTGTCCGGATGCACGTTAGACGGACTGCCGGTCAGCAGCAGACCGGAGACATGGTCGAGCACCGAGACGGCGTCCGTCTTCGCGCCGACTGCCGGTAGGATGATCGGCATGCAGCCCGACACCTCGACCAGCGCGTCCAGGTAGCGCTGGTTGGCGGCATGGTAGTTGTGGGCGTTGATCTGTTTCACGCAGCCGGAGACTGCGACGAGAGGCGTTGCGGTCATCTGTCCCGTATCCGCGCCGCTTGGGCGCTGTGTTTCCCGGAATTATGCCCGAATTCGGGACGATCCGCCAACGTCGTTCGGCCAGCGTCGTCCCGGCGATCAGGCGACGCCTCCGGAAATGCGCAGATTGGCGCCCGCGGTCCAGGACGCGGCGTCCGACAGCAGCCAGACGATGCCCGCGGCGACCTCCTCCGCCTCTCCCACTCGGCCGAGCGGGATGTTCGGGCCGACCGCCGCCAGCTTTTCCGCCGGCGGCATGTCCGTCCGCGTCAGCCCCGGCGACACGGTGTTGACGCGGACGCCCGCCCGGCCGAGCTCCTGGCTGAGGCCGATCCCGAGCGAATTCACCGCCCCTTTCGACGCGGCGTAGAGCACCTGCTCGCCGGCGCCGCCCTGGTTGGCGCTGCCGGAAGAGACGTTGACGATCGCCCCGCCCCCCGTCGCCTTGAGGCGCGGCAGGGCCGCCTGGATGCACAGCATGTAGCCGACCACGTTGACGGCCATGACGCGCAGCATGTCGTCCAGCGTCACACAGTCGAAGGGCCCGCGCGGACCGACGATGCCGGCGTTGTTGACCAGCGCATCGAGCCGGCCCCAGCGCCGATCGACGGCCTCGAACATTGGCTCGATGTCCGCCGGGGCGCCGGTGTCGGCCTGAACCGCGAGCGCCTCCCCGCCCGCGGCCTCAACGTCGGCGACGGTCCGCGCGGCGGCCTCCGCGTCCGACCGGTAATTCACCGCGACCGCCCAGCCTTCGCGCCCGAGCAGGCGCGCGGCCGCGGCGCCGATGCCGCGCCCGCCGCCGGTGATGAGCACAACCTTACGCGTCATTTCGGGCCCCATTCGGTATTCCGTCGGTCGGCAGGATAGCGGCGGCGACGCCGTGCGTCACATCGGCGTTATGGCCGAGCGGAGCCCTTGTATCGCCCGCTGCGGCGTTGCATGACTTGGCGGGCACAATTGGAGAGCGACCTGCATGCGTCTCGCCGACATCGTCATCGCCGCCGTCGTGGGCGGCGCCATCGGCTTCGCCGCCAGCCACTATGTGGCCGGCCAGCGCGACGAAACGGCCGCGGTCGAGGCCATGATCGACGCGCGCGTCGCCGATCGCCTGGCGGCGCTTGGCCTGGAAGACAAGGGCGCCCTCGACGGCCGGATTTCCGGTGGAGTCGCGCAGTTCCTGGCGGACCAGCCGGAAGCGGTCTATGCGGCGCTCGAACAGCATCAGGCCAACATCGCCGCCGCCGAGGAGGAAGAGCGCCGCCAGACCGTCGCGAACCTGGGCCCGGCGCTCTTCGAGCAGCCGGAAGACCCGGCCTTCGGCGCGACGGAGGCGGAAGCCGACGTCACGCTGGTCGAGTTCTTCGACTACCGCTGCGGCTACTGCAAACGGTCGCTGGAGACCGTGCTGGCGCTGGCGGAGACCGACCCGAAGCTTCGCGTCGTCATGAAGGAATTCCCGATCCTGGGTCCGGAATCGATCGCGGCGACCCGCGTGTCGCTCGCCGCATACCGGACGGACCCCGCGCCCTACCGCGACTTTCACGCGGCGCTGATGCGGCATCGCGGCGGCTATGACAAGGAAGCGCTGCTGCAGATCGCGGCCGAAGCGGGCTACGACCCGGCCGCCGTCGCCGCCAATATGGAGGACGAAGCGATCTCGAAGCAGATCCGCAATTCCTACGAGATCGCCGAGGCGCTCGGCATCCGCGGCACGCCGGCTTTCGTCGTCGGCGACCGTGTCATCCCGGGCGCGGTCAGCGCGGATTCGCTCCGCGACGCCATCGAAACCACCCGCGCCGCGCGCAAGGGATAGCAGGCTGCTTCCGAATGGAAGCAGGTCCATGCTCTAACATTTTGATACGGATACCCTATCGCGCTTCCGTCCAGCTTTCGCAGAAGGCGAGCGCCGACGTTCCGAACGGCCGGCCTTCGCGTTCGCGCGACCAGGTCCGGCCCGGCGCCTCCGCGCCGTTCAGGACGAGCCGCGTGCCGGCCGCCGGGATCAGCACCGTGTTCACGCCGTAGGGCCGCTGGCCGGGGCCAGAGCCCGGCTGGGTGTGGATCATCAGCGGGTCGCCGAGGTCGAACCAGGTTAGCGACAGCCGCGCGTCCTCCGCCGTCACGTATTCGGTGTAGAATCGGTCAGGATCGCCGTCCTTGTCAAAATCCGCTTCCTCGACCGGGATGTCGAGGTCGGCGAGTTCCGGGTTCAGCATCCCCTGGATGGTCTTCTGCAGGCACCGCGTCATCGCGATGTTGTCGGACCAGATGCGCCATTTCCCCTCGGTCAGCGGGCTCTTCAGGTAGAGCACGTGGCCGGGGCCGGCCGGCGACAGGACGTTCCGCGAGAAGCTGGCGACCGTGGTCTCCGGTCCCCCGTCCGTATCCGACAGTCGAATGAACGGGTTCTCGCCGCAGCACAAAACGCGGTTTGGGTCCGCCGACATCTGTAGCCCTCCAGCCGTTGCCGACCGAAGCCTACGCCGTCACGACCTTCGCGGTCGAGCCCGACGCATCGGCGCCGATCGCAGGGGCAAGGGCGCGCATGGCGTCGAACTGGGAGAGGAAGACCCGGCCGTTCAAGGCGTCCAGGAAATGCGACCGTTGGAGCCGGTCCATGACCGGCCCCTTCACCTCCGACAGGTGGAAGCCGACGCCCATTTCGGCGAGGCGGGCGTTGACCGCTTCCAGGCTCTCCAGCGCGCTCAGGTCGATGTCGTTCACGGCCGAGCACAACAGCACGACATGGCGCACGGCGCCGTCGCCGGCGACGCGGACCTGGATCAGGTCCTCCAGAAAGCGGGCGTTCGCGAAGAACAGGCTCTCGTCGACGCGCAACGTGACCAGCGTCGGGTCGGTCAGCACCTTGTGCCGCCGGATGTTCCGAAAGTGCTGCGTGCCCGGCACCAGCCCGACCTCCGCGACGTGCGGGCGCGAGGCCTTGTAGAGATGCAGCGCGACGGAAAGCAGGACGCCCGCGGTCACGCCCGCTTCGACGCCGATCCCGAGCGTCAGCAGGATCGTCGCCAGCACCGCCGCGAAGTCGGCCTTCGAATAGGTCCAGCTGCGCCGCAGGATCGAGAAGTCGACGAGGCTGAGCACCGCGACGATGATCGTCGCGGCCAGCGTCGCCTTCGGCAGGAAGTAGACGAGCGGCGTCAATGCCGCCGCCGCGATGGCGAGGCCGACGGCGGTGAAGGCGCCGGCGGCGGGCGTTTCGGCGCCGGCGTCGAAATTGACCACCGACCGGGCGAAGCCGCCGGTCACCGGATAGCCGCCGGTGAAGGCCGCCCCCAGATTGGCGGCGCCGAGCCCGATCAGTTCCTGGTCCGGATCGATCCGCTGGCGCTTGCGGGCGGCGAGCGTCTGC
>DAINCG010000256.1:0-6801 GCA_036732525.1 Pseudomonadota bacterium
CAGATGGAGATGCTGCGCCGCGCCGCCTGGGGCCGCCTCGCGGAAGTGGTCGGCGCGCCCGTGCTCGACTTCGACCTTCGGATGCGCCGGCTCGGCGTCGGCCGGCTCGCGGAAGCGGACGCGACGCTGCTGCCGGACGAAACGCGCGCGGTCTATCAGGCCTATGCGGACGGCGTGAACGCCTGGCTGAAATCCCGAGACGGCGTCGCCGCCGACGAGCTGGCCTTGCTGCTGGCGCCGGAACCGGAGCCCTGGCGGATCGCGCATTCGCTCGCGTGGAACCGGATGATGAGCCTGCGGCTCGTCAACAACTGGGGTTCGGAGCTGATGCGGCTTCGCCTCGCCGAGCGGCTGTCGCCGAAGCAACTGGCCGATCTCTGGCCCGACTATCCGGCGTCCGGTCCGGTCAGCCTGCCCGAGATCTCGCCGAGCGCGCTTGCGGCGGCGGCGAAGTTCGCGGAGCTCGCCGGCCCGGACGACGGCTCCAACGCCTGGGTGATCGCGGGCGAGCGCACGGCGAGCGGGGCGCCGCTGCTCGCCAACGACCCGCATCTCGGCCTGACCACGCCGGCCGTGTGGCATCTCGCCAGCATTCGTGCTCCGGGCCTCCGTCTGGCCGGGGCCGGCGCGCCCGGCGTTCCGGCGATCGTGCTGGGCCACAATGGACATGTCGCCTGGGGCCTTACCAACGCCGGCACCGACACGAGCGACCTCTATGTCGAGCAGCTGGACCCGAAAGATCCCGGCCGCTACCTCACGCCCGACGGCTACGCGCCGCTGGAGCTCCGCCGCGAGACGGTCCGGGTCCGCTTCCAAGGCGACCGGGAAATCGTCATCCGGTCGACCCGGCACGGTCCGCTCATCTCCGACGAGGACGCCTCGGCGCCCGGCGGCGGCGTACTGGCGCTCGCCCATGGCGGCCTGCTGCCGGGCGAGCGGTCTGCGGAGACGCTCTATCGCATCAATCGGGCGCGGGCCTGGCCGGACATACTGGCGGCGCTCAAGCTGACGCGCGGCCCGCAGCAGAACGTGTTCTACGCGGGGCCGGACGGAGTCGGCATGGCGCTCGGCGGCGACCTCCCGATCCGGCGGCGCGGCGACGGCTACATGCCGGCCGACGGCGCCTCGACCGACGGCGACTGGGCGCGGCTCGCCGACGTCAGCGCCATGCCGCAGACCTTTCGGCCGCAGGATGGCTGGATCGCCAACGCCAATAACAAGATCGCCGGCGACGACTTCCCGCTCTGGCTCGGTCGGGAATGGGCCTATCCGGGTCGGATGGCCGAAATCGCGGCCCGGCTGTCGCACCTGAAGCAGGCCGACCTCGACGCCATGGCCGCCCTGCAATACGACCTGACCTCGCCCATCGCCCGCAACCTGCTGGAGCCCATGCTGTCCCTGCTGGACCGGGACGCGCTCGACGCCCGCGGCCGCACGCTCGTCGCCGCGCTCGAAGACTGGGACCTGAAGACCGAGATGTATGCGACAGAGCCGCTGGTCTTCTATGCTTGGCTCCGCGAGACCATCCGCCTCGTCTTCCAGGATGAGTTAGGCGACGCCTTTCCGGAATGGTTCGGCCTTCGTGCCGAGCCCCTCGAACATGTTTTGGCGGAGCGCCAGGTCTGGTGCGACGACGTCCGCGCGGCGCCGGTCGAGACATGCGCCGAGATGGCGACGCGGGCCTTTGCCGCCGCGCTTGCCTGGCTGGAGGAGCGGTACGGCGACGACCCTGCCAACTGGCGCTGGAAAAAGGCTCACAAGGCGCGCTTCCGGCATATCTCGTTCGGGTTCTTTCCTGTCGTGAACAAGATCTTCGACTCGGTCGTGCCGACGCCCGGCGGTCAGGAAACGATCAACCGCGCCGCTTTCCGCGCGGGCGACGAGGCGGCGCCCTTCGTGCAGCGGCATGGGCCGGGCCTCCGGGCGATCTACGACCTCGCGGACCTGGAACGGTCCCGCTTCGTGATCGCGCCCGGCCAGAGCGGCCGCCTCTTCTCCGGGAACCGGTCCAGCCTGATGGAACGCTGGCGCGACGCGGAGTATCTGACGCTCGAACCGCCGGCCGCCCCGGCATCTGTGCTCACCCTGGAGCCGGCGTCGTGATCGAAGTTCCGCCGATCATGGCGATTCATTTGGCGTTCGCGGCGCTCGCACTGCCGCTCGGCGCGGCCATGCTGATCCGCCGGAAGGGCGACCGGCCGCACAAGCTGATCGGGCGCGCCTGGGTCGGCCTGATGGCGGTCGTCGTGGTCTCCAGTTTCTGGATCACGGGCGTCAACGGCGACAGGTGGAGCGCCATCCACATCCTGAGCCTCGTCACCCTCGTCTCGCTGATCGGCGGAATTGTCGCCATCCGGAACGGCCGGGTCGGCGGGCACCGCTATGCTATGGTCGGGTCCTGCTTGGGCCTGATCGGCGCGTTCGCCTTCACCTTCCTGCCCGGACGTCTGCTCGGGGAGCTTGTTTTCTGATGGACATAACGCCGGCCCTGGTGCGCGCGGCGGCCGAAGCCATCGCCGGCCAGGTCGTCGAGACGCCGCTCAACCGGTCCCGCACCCTCTCCGAGATGCTGGGCGCGGATATCTGGCTGAAGTTGGAGAACCTGCAGTTCACCGCGTCGTTCAAGGACCGGGGCAGCCTGTTCAAACTGTTGGCGCTTTCGGAAGAGGAGCGCGCGCGCGGCGTCATCGCGGCTTCGGCGGGCAACCACGCCCAGGGCGTCGCCTATCACGCGAGCCGGCTCGGGGCGCCTGCCACGATCGTGATGCCGGCCTTCACGCCCTACACCAAGGTTGAAGGCGTGCGGCGTTTCGGCGCCGAAGCGATCCTGGAAGGCGAGAGCCTGGAGGACGCGGCCGCGGTCGCGCGGCGCCTGGAGACGGAGCGCGGCTACACCTTCGTGCATCCCTATGACGATCCTCACGTCATCGCGGGACAGGGCACGGTCGGGCTGGAAATCGCTGCGGTCGGCGGCGCGTTCGACGACGTCGTCGTGCCGATCGGCGGCGGCGGCCTGTTCGCCGGCATCGCGACGGCCTTGTCGGAGATCATGCCGAAGGCGCGGCTGACCGGCGTCGAGGCCGCGCTCTATCCGTCCATGCAGGCCGCGATCCGCGGCGTCAACGCGCCGAAGCCGGGCCCGACGCTGGCCGAAGGCATCGCCGTGAAGGCGCCGATCGTGCGCGAGCGCGCGGACGCCATACTGCTGGTCGACGAGGGCGCGCTCGAAATTGCCGTCGAGACGCTCGCCGAGATCGAGAAGACGGTGGCGGAAGGGGCGGGCGCGGCGGCGCTCGCCGCCGTGATGACCAACCCGGACCGGTTCCGCGGCCGGCGGACCTGCCTGATCGTCTCCGGCGGCAATATCGACGGGTTCATCCTGGCCCAGGCGCTGCTGCGCGGCCTCGCCCGGGAGAGCCGCATCGCCCGGCTCCGCGTCGAGACGCCGGACCGGCCGGGCTCCCTCGCGCTTGCGGCGCGCATCATCGCGGAGGCCGGCGGCAATGTGCTCGAGGTCCGCCATGAGCGCCTCGCCTTCGATGTGCCGATCAAGGAAACCCAAATCGACTTCGTGCTGGAGACCCAGGGGCGCGAACACCTCGACCGCATCGTCGCCGCACTGCGCAAGGCGGATATCGAAGCGGAGCCGATGAGTCCGTTGGCGCATCCGCCCAGGGACGCCCGGGGCGACATCCCCTGAGGCGGCGGCGCGACTTGGATGCGCGCGGAGGGGCGACCATATCGACCCTATCCCGAACTCGGTTAGATTGGCGAACGATGCTGAGACTTCGAAACCTGATTCTGATCGGCCTCGCTGGCGCGCTGGCCGCCCTTGCGCCGTTCGCGCCTGCGACGGCCCAGAACCGCGCCGTCCCGCAGACGCGATCGCAAATCCAGCTTTCCTTCGCCCCGCTGGTGAAGGACGTGGCGCCGGCGGTGGTCAACATCTTCACGCGAACGACGGTGCGCGAGCGGCGCGTCTCGCCGCTTTTCAACGATCCCTTCTTCCGGCGGTTCTTCGGCGACCGCTTTCCCGGCGGCGAGCGGGAGCGCGAGGAAAGTTCGCTTGGGTCGGGGGTGATCGTCGGCGCGGACGGCGTGATCGTCACCAATTATCACGTCATCGAAGGCGCCGACGAAATCCGCGTCGTCCTGAACGACCGCCGGGAGTTCGAGGCGAAGGTGATGCAGGCCGACGAGCGGTCCGACCTCGCGGTGCTGCATATCGACGTCGGCGGCGCAAGCATTCCGACCGCGCAACTGGCCCCTGCGGATTCCCTGGAAGTCGGCGACCTCGTCCTCGCCATCGGCAATCCGTTCGGCGTCGGGCAGACCGTGACCAGCGGCATCGTTTCCGCGCTCGCCCGGTCGCGGCCGGGCCTGACCGACTTCGGCGTCTTCATTCAGACGGACGCCGCGATCAATCCCGGCAATTCGGGCGGCGCGCTGGTCGACATGCAGGGCCGCGTCGTCGGCGTGAACACGGCGATCTATTCGAACAGCGGCGGCAGCCTCGGCATCGGCTTTGCGATCCCGGCGAGTCTCGTCGCCCGCATGGTCGAGGCGGCCAATACCGGCGGCCGCGTCGTCCGGCCATGGCTCGGCGCCAGCGGCCAGGAGGTGACGGCGGACATCGGGGCCGCCATCGGGCTGTCTCCGCCGCGCGGCGTCCTGCTCGACCAGGTCGATCCGAAAGCGCCGCTGGGCCAGGCCGGGCTGCAGCAGGGCGACGTCGTCCTTTCGGTCGACGGCCGGCCGGTCGGCGACCCGCTCGAACTGCGCTTCCGCGTCTCGACCAAGACGATCGGCAGCAATGCAATCCTGGACTTCTGGCGGAACGGCAAGGTGTTCCAGGCGACGGCGCACCTCAAGGCGCCGCCGGAAGACCCGCCGCGCAACGTCACGTTGGTCCGCACCGGATCGCCCCTCGACGGCGCGGAGATCGCCAATCTCTCGCCGGCGCTGAAGGAGGAGTACTCCCTGAACCTCGCCGGCGAGGGCGTCGTCGTGCTCGACGTCCAGGGCCGCGGCTTCGCCCGGCGCCTGGGCCTCCGACGCGGGGACATCATCGAAAGCATCAACGGCCGCGACGTTCGCCGCGTGAAGGACGCCATCGAGCGCGCCCAGGCGCGGCCGAACCGGTGGCGCATCGTCGTCCGCCGCGGCGACCGCCGGCACGTGCTCGAGGTCGGCTGATGGCGAACCTGTTCCAGGCGGCCGGACTCGACGCGGCGACGCCGCGGCCGCTCGCGGACAGGCTGCGCCCGAAGACCCTGCAGGATGTCGTCGGCCAGGAAGGCGTGCTGGGCGACGGCATGCCGCTCGCGCGGATGCTGGCGGAACGCCGTCTCGCCTCGCTCATCCTCTGGGGGCCGCCCGGCTGCGGCAAGACGACGATCGCACGGCTCTTGGCCGGCGCCGTCGACCTGGAGTTCGTCTCCCTATCGGCCGTGTTCTCCGGCGTTGCCGATCTCCGCAAGGCGTTCGACGAAGCGCGCCGTCGGCGGGAAATGGGGCGCGGCACGCTTCTGTTCGTCGACGAGATCCACCGCTTCAACCGCGCCCAGCAGGACGGCTTCCTGCCCTTCGTCGAGGAGGGAGTCGTCGTCCTGGTCGGCGCGACGACCGAAAACCCGTCCTTCGAATTGAACGCAGCGCTGCTCTCCCGCTGCCAGGTTCTGGTGCTTTCCAGGCTCGACGACGCCGCGCTCGAAAAGCTGATCGCGCGCGCGGAAGAGGATTCCGGCCGGCCGCTGCCGCTCGACGACGGCGCCCGGCGGGCGCTGAAGGCGATGGCGGACGGCGACGGGCGCTATCTGTTGAATCTGGTGGAAGAACTTGTCCGGCTGCCGGCTGAGCCCGTGCTGGATACCGCCGGCCTGACCCGGGTCGCCCAGAAGCGCGCGCCGGTCTACGACAAGGCGCAGGAAAGCCACTACAACCTCATTTCGGCGTTGCACAAGTCGATGCGCGGCTCCGATCCGGATGCCGCGCTCTACTGGCTGGCGCGCATGCTGGCCGGCGGCGAGGATCCGCGCTACATCGCGCGACGCGTCGCGCGCTTCGCCTCGGAGGACGTCGGCCTGGCCGACCCGCAGGCCCTGCCGCTGGCGCTCGCCGCCTGGGAGCACTACGAGCGGATCGGCTCGCCCGAAGGCGAACTCGCGATCGCGGAAGCCGTCGTCTATCTCGCGATCGCGCCCAAGTCGAACGCGCTCTACGCCGCGTTCGGGCAGGCGATGCGCGCGGCGAAGGAGACCGGGTCGCTGGCCCCGCCCAAGCACATCCTGAACGCGCCGACCAAGCTGATGAAGGAGCTTGGCTACAGCGCCGGCTACGCCTACGACCACGCGGCCGAGGATGCCTTCTCCGGCCAGAACTATTTTCCGGATGGCATGGCGCGCGAAGCCTTCTACCGACCGGTCGAGCGCGGCTTCGAACGGGAGGCCCAGAAGCGGCTGGCCTATTGGGCGCGCCTTCGGGAAGAGCGGCAGGCGGAGACCGAAACGTGACCTCCCTCGCGCTCGTCATGCTGGGCGGCGGCCTGGGCGCCGGCTTGCGCTACGGCGTTGGCGTCGGCGCCAGCCGGCTGTTCGGCCTCGGCTTCCCCTGGGGCACGCTGATATGCAATGTCGCCGGCTCCCTCCTGATGGGATTGCTGGTCGGCGCGATGGCGCAAGGCCTGCTGGGGGACGGCCGGCAGGCCGAGAACGCCCGCTTGCTGCTCGGCGTCGGGCTGCTGGGCGGGTTCACCACCTTCTCCAGCTTTTCGCTGGACACGATTTCGCTCTGGCAGCGCGG
>DAINCG010000256.1:6831-7154 GCA_036732525.1 Pseudomonadota bacterium
CGCTCGCGGTCGGAATCTGGGGCTTCGTCGTCGGTTTGCGTGCGATGCGAGGATTGGCATGACGGGCGTCGTCACAACCGAAGTCACTCCGGACGAAGCCGGCCTCCGGCTCGACCGCTGGTTCAAGCGGCGCTATCCGGACCTGCCGCACGCCAGGCTGCAGAAGCTGACGCGGTCCGGCCAGGTCCGGGTGGACGGCCGCCGCGCCAAGCCGGCGGATCGACTGGAAACGGGCCAGACGGTGCGGGTGCCGCCGCTGGGACCAGCGCCCGACCGCAGCGCGCCGCGCCCAAAGCCCGCGCCCAAGCTTTCGGCGGAAGACG
>DAINCG010000257.1:0-7150 GCA_036732525.1 Pseudomonadota bacterium
CGGCACGAACATGTTGCCCGCCGGGGATTTCTCCGCCGGCAGCACGTCCTGGACGTAGAGCGAGCCGAGGCCGACGAGCTTTCCTTCGGGCGAGAGCAGGGCGGCGCCGCTCCAGTGCGGATGCGGCGGCGCCGTGAACAGCGCTTCGTCCAGCAGGTATTCCCAATAGCCGGCGAACTCCCGCTTGGAGAGGACGCGCGCCGCCATGGAATACTCGTGGCCACCGCCGGCGACCACGGTGACGGCGGCGCCGGTCGAGACGTCCCCCGCGCCGCCGACCGGCAGCGGACGGGCGTCGACCGGCTCCAGCAGGCGCACCAGGCCGTAGCCCGTCGCCTGGTCGTAGCCGACGACGTCGGCGGCGCGCGCGACGCCGGTCCAGTCGACCAGCGTTACGGCGCTCGCCTCGGTGACCAAGTAGCCGATGGTCAGGCAGAGGCCGTCATCGTCGATCAGGATGGCGTTGCCTTCGCGCTGCACGCCCAGATGCTGGGCGGTGAAGGCGTCGGGCGGCACTTTCGCGTGTAGGGTGAACACGGCCCGGCTCGCGGCGGCGAGATCGAATTCCAGCTTGTCCGCCCGGGGTCGCAGGTCCTGTTGAACGGGTTCGCGGCCGTGGACGGCGTCTCCGCCGTAGTCAGCGCCGTTGGCGCGTTCGATGCCAGCCATGGCTTGGCTCCCTTTCGCCGGACGCCAGCCCCGTTCCGCGCCAGGGGGCGCGCCGGCGTCCCTGTTCCGGTCGGCGCGCATGGATGCGCCGACAATGCTAAACAATATCGCGGTCAGTGCGGATTGCCAGAGTCAAAGGGGCAAGACTGTGAGCAAAGGCATTACGCGACGGGCGGTTTTGGCGGGTTTCGCCGGAGTCGCGGCCGGCGCCGCGATCGGCGGATGTTCGGACCCCGGCGCTTCCATGAAGGAGCTCTGGGCTGTCTATCTGGAGCGATTCGTGACATCCGACGGCCGGGTCGTCGACAGCTACAACAAGGGCGTTTCGCATTCGGAATCCCAGGGTTGGGGCATGCTGTTGGCCGCCGCCGCTGAGGACTGGCAGAGCTTCGACCGCATCTGGGGCTGGACGCGGGACCGGCTTGCATGGGAGGGCGCGCCGCTGTTCGCCTGGGCCTGGGACCCGGACGCGGCCGCCGTCAGCGACGCGAACGACGCGAGCGACGGCGACATCCTGATCGCCTGGGCGCTTTCCCGCGCCGCGATCGCTCGAAAGGACAACGGCCTCGCCGCCGAATCGGCCCGGACGGCGGAAGCCGTGCGCCGACTTCTCGTGGCGCGGCTTGCGACCGGCGTCAGCTTGCTGCCGGGCTTTTACGGCTTCGACGGATCGGGACCCGCGGTGCTGAACCTCTCCTACTACGTCTTCCCGGCGTTCTGGCATTTCACCCATTCCGACGGCGATCCGGTCTGGAGCCAATTGTCGAACGACGGCGCGGCGCTGGCCCGGGCCGCCCGCTTCGGCCCGGACGCGCTGACGCCCGACTGGCTGGAGATCTCGCCGGACGGCGCGCTGGCGCCTGCGCCGAACTGGCCGGCGCGCTTCGGCTTCGACGCCGTGCGCGTGCCCCTCTACCTCTATTGGGCCGGCTTCGATTCGGACGCGGACCTCGGCGTCTACCGCAGAATTTGGCAGGGCGAGGCGACGCCGCCTGCGTGGTTCGCGCTCGACGACGGGCCGGACGCGACGGACCCGGCGCCGGCCGGCATGCGCGCGATCGCCGAACTCGTGACGACCGGCCAGCGGCCGACAGACGCCACCCTCTGGTCTGCCGTCCGCGATGGGGAATATTATTCCGCGAGCCTGGCGCTCCTGGCCGCGCTCGCGGCCGACGAACGCCAGCAGAGTTGAGCGCAGCAGAGGAGAAGGCCGCCATGCCCGACGATCAGAGACAGAATTACGACGTCCCGGCCGCGCTCGCGGAGGCGGAGGCGCGCTTCGCCGAAACCAACCCGAAGAGCGGGGAGGCCTATGCCGCCGCGTGCAAGGGCATGCCCGGCGGCAATACGCGGACGGTGCTGTTCTATCCGCCCTATCCGTTGATGCTGCAGCGGGGCGAGGGCTGCCGGCTCTACGACATCGACGGTCACGAATATGTCGACTTCCAGGTCGAGCAGACCGCCGGCATCTACGGCCATTCCGAACCGGTCATCCTGGACGCCATCCGCGGCGCGTTGAACGAAGGCATTACGCTCGGCGGCCCGACCGTCCGCGAGGCCCGGCTCGCCGATCTCTTCCAGGCGCGCTTCCCGGCGGTCGATCTCGTCCGTTTCACCAATTCCGGCACGGAAGCCAACCTGCTTGCGCTTTCGACGGCGCGGGCGGTGACGGGCCGCAAGAAGCTGATCGGCTTCATGGGCTCCTACCATGGCAGCGTATGCAGCTTCGGGTCCTATGGCGACAAGCTGAACGTGCCGTTCGACTGGACGTTCTGCCGCTACAACGACATCGAGAAGACGCGGGAGACGATCCGTTCGCTGGCCAAGGACCTGGCCGCCGTCATCTTGGAGCCGATGACCGGCAGCGGCGGCTGCATCCCGGCGACGGCGGACTTCATCGCGATGCTGCGCGAAGAAACCGAACGCGCCGGCGCCCTCTTGATCTTCGACGAGGTGATGACCTCGCGCCTGTCGCCCGGTGGGTTGCACGGCCTCTGGGGGGCAGAGCCCGACCTCGTCACCTTCGGCAAGTATCTCGGCGGCGGCCTGACCTTCGGCGCCTTCGGCGGCGGCGCCAGCATCATGGAGCGGTTCGACCCGCGCCGGCCGGACGCGCTCGCCCATGCGGGCACGTTCAACAACAACGTGTTGACGCTGTCGGCCGCGATCGCGGGGCTCGAACAGGTTTTCACGGCCGACGCGGCGAAGACGCTGAACGCCAGCGGCGACGCCCTCCGCGAACGCCTGAACGGCGTGCTCCAAGACGCCGGCGTCGTGGGGCAGGTGACCGGCATCGGCTCAATGATGATGGTCCATCTGACGGGCGAGACGCTGACCAGCCCGGAGGATTCAAACAAGGTCTCGGCGCAGCTGCGCGGCCTGATGCACCTCGCGCTGATCGAGCGGGGCTACTACGTGGCGCGCCGCAACATGATCGTGCTCTCGCTGCCGATGACATCCAGCGAGATCGACGGCCTCGTCGCCGCGTTCGCCGACGCGATCGGGCAGTACAAGGAGATCCTGCCGCGCGCATGACGGCCGACCGCGTTCCGAGATGAGCCGCGTCCTCCTCCGCCGGCTGGTCGGGGCGGCGCTGACGCTGCTCGCGCTGTCGGGTCTGACGTTCGCGCTGATGTCGCTGATGCCGGGCGATCCGATCGACGCGCTGGTCGGCAGCGACCCGCGCATCACGCCCGAGGACATTGCGCGGCTGAAGGCGGTCTACGGCGTCGACCAGCCATTCTGGGAGCGCTGGCTCGCCTGGCTCGGCCGATTGGCCGCCGGGGAATTCGGCTATTCCCGCATGTTCTCGGCGCCGGTCGCGGACCTGCTGCCGCCGGCGCTCGCCCGCACTGCGACGATCGCCGTGGCCGCGCTTGCGATCTCCGCCGTCGTCGGCCTCGCCGCCGGCGTCTTCGCGGCGCTGCGTCCGCGCTCCGGCTTCGACTACGCCGCCAGTTTCCTTGCGTTCGCCGGCGTCGCCGCGCCGTCCTTCTGGCTGGCGCTGATGGGGATGGCGGTCTTCTCCGTGGCGCTCGGCTGGCTGCCGGCGAGCGCGTTGCCGGCCGACCCCGACGCCGGGTTCCTGGAGCGGGCGCGCCATCTCGTCATGCCGGTCGCTATCCTGGCGATGCTGGAAACCGCTGCGATCTTTCGGCATGCCCGGTCCGCGGTCGGCGAAGCGCTCGGCCGGGACCACGTCCTGACCGCGACATCGAAGGGCCTGACCCGCGCCCGCGTCGTCTGGCGGCATGTGCTGCCCGGCGCGATGATCCCGCTGACGACGGTGCTGGCGCTCGATCTCGGCGCGCTCGTCTCCGGCGCGCTGATCGTCGAAGTGATGTTCGGCTATCCCGGCATGGGCAAGCTGCTCTTCGACGCGATCCTCGGCAGCGACTACAACCTCGCCATGGCGGCGCTGCTGCTGGGCGCGGCGGCGATCGTCCTGGCGAACGCGCTCGCCGACGTCGCCTACGCGCTGCTCGACCCGCGTATCCAGTTCGGGAGCGCCTAGGTGGAGGCGGCGGAAAGCCCGGGACGCCGCGCGAGACGGCGCTTCTTCGCCAATCCCGCGGCGACGCTCGGCCTTATCCTCTTGGCGGCGCTTGGCGTTGCGGCGCTCGGCGCCGACCTGATTGCGGCGGCGTTGGGTCTTGAGTCGGAGGCGGTCGACCTCGCCGCCCGGTTCGCGCCGGCCTCGACGGCGAACCCGCTCGGCGCGGACGAACTTGGCCGCGACGTGCTGGCGCGCCTGCTGCAGGGCGGCCGCGTCTCGCTGGCAGTCGGGCTCGCGGCGGCGACGGCGGCGGCGCTGATCGGCGCCGCCATCGGGCTCGTCGCCGGCTTTCGCGGCGGCTGGGCGGATGCGCTCCTCATGCGCATGACGGACGGCATGCTGGCGTTGCCGCTGCTGCCGCTGCTGATCGTGCTGGCGGCGATCGATCCCGCGAAGCTCGGCTTCACCGGCGCCGGTGGTCCGGAGGCGAGCGTCGTCCGCATCGTCGTCATCGTGGCTCTCGTCGGCTGGCCCGGCGCCGCGCGCCTGACCCGCGCGGCCGCGCTCGCCGCCCGGACGGAAGACTATGTCCGCGCCGCCCGCGCCATGGGCGTCCGGCCATTCCGTATTGCGATCCGCCACGTGGCGCCGGCGGCCGCGGGGCCGCTGATCGTCGCGGCGACGTTGGCGATGGGCCAGGTGATCCTGTTCGAATCGACGTTGAGCTTCCTCGGCCTCGGCGTCGAACCGCCGCTCGCTAGTTGGGGCGCCATGCTCGCCAATGCGCAGGACACGGTCTGGGAGCAGCCGATGCTGGCCGTCTGGCCGGGCCTCGCCATCTTCCTGACGGTCGTCGCGGTCAACTTCGTCGGCGACGGGCTGCGCGAGGCCGTCAACCCGCGGACCGGAGCCGGGCGCCGGATATGAGCGCGACGCCGCCGGCGACGGCGGCGAGCGCCAGCGCTTCCCGCCAGCCGATCGGCTCGCCGAGGATCGGCCAGGCGCTGATCGCCGCGACGCAAGGCACCAGGGCCGCGAAGATCGCCGCCTCCGCCGCGCCCAGCCGCTGGATCGCGAAGTTGTAGAGGAACATGGCGACCACGCCATTCAGGGCGCCGTGGTAGAAAATCTGGAAGGCCGCCTCCGCCGCCGGCAGATGGACGAGGCCGCTGTCGCCCCAGGCCAGCCAGATCGGCACGTAAATGACGGCCGCGCCGACATGAGTGATGCCGAGCGCGTGGGCCGGCGACATGCCGGAATAGCGGACGATCACTGTGTAGGCCGCCCACATCCAGGCGCACGCATGGAAGAAGAGATATCCGGCGAGGTCGCCGGCGTCGTCCGCAAGCGCGCTCCAGCCGATCAGGACGACGCCGGCCGCCGTCGCCGCGAGGCCGAGCCAGCGGCGGGGGCTCGGCGGGTCCTTGAAGATCAGGATGCCCAGCACGAAGACGATCGCGGGGAAGGAGCCCGGAATGAAGATGGCGGCATGCGCCGCCGGCGCCTCCCGGATGCCGAGCCCGACGAAGAGCGCGAATGGGCCGGAGAGCGTCGCCAGGATGGTGAGCGTGCCGGGCCAGCCAGCGCGCCCCGCCTTCATGCCGCGCTTCAGGACGATCGGCAGCAGGACGAACGCGCCCACCGAGCAGCGCAGCACGATCATGTCCGAAGGGCTGACGCCGCCGGAGACGACGCCCATGCGGGTCACGGGAAACCAGACGCCCCAGATCAGGATCGCGAGCAGGGCCGCGAACGCCGGGAGGGCGCGCCCGACCGGCGGTCCGTTCAATAGGCGCGCTCGACGCAGAAGTCGGCGACGTCCGCGAGCGTCTGGCGAAAGGTCGGATCGCCGTCGAAGCCCTGCAACGCCGCCTTCGCGTCAAGCGCGCGCGCACGGGCGGCCGTCGCCGAGTCGGCGAGCGCGCCGGTCGCCTGCATCATTTCGAGCGCGCGGGCGAGGTCGCCGTCGCGTTGGTCCTCGTCCTCGATGCAGCGCCGCCAGAAATCTTTCGCCGCGTCGTCGCCGCGGGCGAACGCCAGCAGGACCGGCAGCGTCGCCTTGCCTTCGCGAAAGTCGTCGCCGACGGTCTTGCCGAGCGCCGCCTGGTCGGCGTTGTAGTCGAGCACGTCGTCGACGATCTGGAAGGCGAGGCCGAGGTTCATGCCGTAGGTTTCGAGCGCATCGGCGTCGGCCTGCGGCCGGCCGGCGATGACGCCGCCGACGCGGGCGGCGGCGGCGAACAGCGCCGCCGTCTTGCCCCGAATGACGTCGTAGTAGGCGGCTTCGGTCGTCGCCGGGTCGTTGGCCGTCGTCAGCTGAAGCACCTCGCCCTCGGCGATGGTGGCGGCGGCGTTGGCGAGGATCGCCAGCACGTCGAGCGAGCCGGCGTCGACCATCAGTTGGAAGGACCGGCTGAACAGGAAGTCGCCGACCAGCACGCTCGCCTGGTTGCCGAAAAGCGCGTTCGCCGACGCCTGCCCGCGGCGGAGTTCGCTCTCGTCCACGACATCGTCGTGCAGCAGGGTCGCCGTGTGGATGAACTCGACGCAGGCGGCGAGGCCGACATGATGCGGGCCGTCATAGCCGCACATCCTGGCGGCCGCGAGCGTCAGCAGCGGACGCAGGCGCTTGCCGCCGGCGGCGACGATGTGGCCCGCGAGTTCCGGGATCATCGGCACGGGGCTGTGCATCCGCTCGACGATCAGGCGGTTGACGCCGGCCATGTCGTCGGCGACGAGGGTCGCCAGGCGATCGAGCGCGTTGGTCTGGCTGGCGGCGTCTTGCAATATAGGCAGGTCCGGATTCGGGATTGCGGCGTTTCGCGCGAGCATAGGCGGGGCGCCGGGCCGGTCAACGGGCCGCGCCGTCGCGGCGCGCGAAAGCGGGAGAGGCAAGGTTGGAGGAAGTGCTGCGCACGGCGGACCCGGTCCGCGCGTCCTGGGCGATCGCGGTGCTGGCGGACGCCGGCATCGAAGCCGTCCTGG
>DAINCG010000258.1:0-4607 GCA_036732525.1 Pseudomonadota bacterium
AAGCCCGAACTCGTCGTCGCAAGCGCCTGGAAACCCATGGTCTCCAGCATCCGGGCGGAGCCGACGTCCCAGGGATTGGGAATGACGAACGCCTTGTCGCCGCCGTGCAGGGCGCGGAACCGCGCGCCGATATCCTGTTCGCCCATGTCCGTACGCCCCCCTGGATCGTTGCAGGCCGGCAGACTATCTCGCGCCGGCGCGGCGGACCATGCCGCGCCGGCCGCGTTGAGCTTTGCGCTAGTCGATCAGGCGCTTGACGTACATCGGCAGCGCGAACGCCGCCTTGTGGACTTCAGGCGTGTAGTACTGCGTCTCGAATCCGGCCTTGGCGAAGCGCGCTTCGATCTCTTCGAGCGGCGTCTGGCGGAGGCTCGCATCGTCCGTCGCCCAGCCAAGCGCCATCATGCCAAAGGCGTAGGTCGGCACGGTGATCACATAGGCGCTGCCTTCGCGGAACAGCTCCCGGAAGTGGCCAACGGATCCGGCCAACTCCGGGCCTTGCAGGAACGGCACGCCGTTCTGCGTGACGAGGATGCCGCCGAGCGTCATCGACCGCTTGCAGTTTGCGTAGAATTCCTTCGAGAACAGCACTTCGCCCGGCCCGTGCGGGTCGGTCGAATCGATCATGACGACGTCGAATCGATCGTCGGTCTCGGCGACGAACTTGGCGCCGTCGCCGATGACCAGGTTCGTGCGCGGGTCTTCGAACGCGTCCTTGCAGAGCTCGCCGAAATGCGCCTTCGCGAGGTCGATGACGCCATCGTCCAACTCGACCATCGTCACGTGTTCGATGCTGGCGTGCTTCAATGTCTCTTCGAGCAGGCCGCCGTCGCCGCCGCCGACGATCAGCGCCCGCTTCGGATTCGGGTGCGCGAACAGCGGCACATGCGCCAGCATCTCGTGATAGACGAACTCGTCGCCGAGCGTCGTCTGCACGACATTGTCGAGCACCAGCACCTTGCCGAGCCGCCCGTTGCGGAAGACCTTCGCGTCCTGGAAGCGCGTCCGGCCCTCGTAGAGCACTTCGGCGACGCGAAGCTGCTGGGCGAGGTCGGCGTGAAGAATTTCGGTGAACCAGTCCATGCCGGCGGACTCTCCCATGTTCCTGTGACAGTCATGTGTCGTGCGTCGGCCCCGAAACGAAAACGGCTCCCAACCTGCCCCCCTTGCGTCAGAGGAGGCGGGAAGGGAGCCGTTCGATCGTTCGTCGATCGCTCGGCGGTCAGACCCTAAGGCCGCGCCGGCTCTCCGTCACCTGCACGGCGTCCGGCTTGAAGACGCGCTTCAGCACCGGGATCGCCTTGTAGGGGTCGCATTCGCCGCACATGAACACGTCGAGCGCGGCGAAGCCGTTCTCGGGCCACGTGTGGATGGTGATGTGCGATTCGGCCAGAACGACGACGCCGGAGACGCCGCCGTTCGGCTCGAACCGATGCAGGTCGACGTTCAGGATCGTAGCGCCGCCGGCAAGCGCCGCTTCCTTCAGCGCCGTCTCGATCTGGTCGATGTCGTCCAGATTTTCGGCGCCGTTGAGGTCGATCAGAAGATGGGTGCCCGCATAGGTCAGGCCATTCTTCCGCACGAAGAAGTCCCGCTGTTCGGGTTGCTGCATACTGTCGCCGTCGTGCTCGACGATCTGCGGGAAAAAACGCTCGGAAGGCTGAACAGCGGACGCGGATACATCAGAACCCGCGTACCCCGCGACCACAGCCAGCTCTGCGAAAGGGCGATCCTTAGGCATCGCGCTACCTCCGTAAAACCGGTAAGGGGGGGGACGCAAAGGCGCGCGTTGTAGGGGTAACTCGCGGCGCACGCAAGCATAATTAATGACTCGCCTCGAAATTTGTAGAAGCGCGGTGCCTTGGTATATGAAGAAAGTTCCCCAGTCCGCCCAGGCTCTGCTAAAAATTCACGTAAATTCAACAGGAAAGGCTCTTGCCGCATGGGCGCATACGATATTGTCGCAGTCAGGGGACGCCGGGTCTGGGATTCCCGCGGGCGGCCGACGGTCGAAGCAGAGGTCCGTCTGTCCGGCGGCGGCTTCGGCCGCGCCATCGCGCCGGCGGGGGCTTCGACCGGCTCCGGCGAAGCGGTGGACCGCCGCGACGGCGGCGCGGCCTTCGGCGGGATGGACGTGACGGGCGCCGTCGCCGCGGTCGACGCGGACCTGCGAGCCGTAATCCTGGGCCTGGATGCACGCGATCAGGCCGCGGTCGACCATGCGATGATCGCGGCCGACGGCTCGCCCAACCGCGGCCGGCTCGGCGCGAACGCCCTCGTCGCCGTCTCGATGGCGACGGCCTGGGCCGCGGCCGACCAGGCGAAGGAACCGCTTTGGCGGATGCTCGGCGGCCCGGATGCCGCGCGCATGCCGCTGCCGGAAATTCAGATCTTTGGCGGCGGCGCCCATGCCGGCCGCCGGGTCGACGTGCAGGACTTCATGATCGTCTGCCCCGGCGCGGCGAGCTTCGCCCAGGCGCTCGACTGGACAGCGGAGGTCTATCGGGCCGCCGGCAAGATCATGGCCGAGCGCGGCCTCCTCATGGGCGTGGCGGACGAGGGCGGCTTCTGGCCGGCGTTCGAGACCAACGACGCAGCGCTCGACGCGCTGACCCTCGCCATCGAGCGGGCGGGCTACCGGCCGGTCGACCAGGTCGCGATCGCGCTCGACATCGCGTCGAGCGAGTTCGGCAAGGACGGGCGCTATCGCCTCGCGCTGGAGGACCGGGAACTTTCAAGCGAAGAGATGGGCGACCTGATCGCCGGCTGGGTTGGCCGCTACCCGATCCTCTCGGTCGAAGATCCGCTCGCGGAGGACGACTGGGACGGCATGGCGGCCCTGACCGGCCGCATCGGCGCGGAGGTCCAGATCGTGGGCGACGACTTCCTGGTGACGGACGCCGAGCGGGTGGGCCGCGCAGCGGCCGCCGGTGCGGCGAACACGGTCCTCCTGAAGCCGAACCAACGCGGCACGCTGACCGAGACGCTGGAGGCCTGGGAGGCCGCAAAGGCGGCGGGATTCGGCGCCATCGTCTCCGCCCGTTCGGGCGAGACGGAGGACGTCACCATCATTCACCTGGCTGTCGGCTGGGGCGTGCCGCAGTTCAAAGTGGGCTCGTTCACGCGCTCGGAGCGGATGGCCAAGTGGAACGAGGCCATCCGCATCGAGGAGGCGCTTGGGCCCGCCGCGACCTTTGCCGGCCGGACGGCGCTCCGCGGCTGACGTTAGCGGGTCGTCGGCTTGACGGTGATGTGGCCGATCATGGTGATCGCCTCGTCGCCGAGCGGGTCCTTGATGGAAAGGCTGAGCGGCGGCGTCTCGCTGGGCGCGGTCGTCGGGCTGAAGCTGCCGGTCGTGCTCGTGGCGGTGCGGCCGCCGGCGACGTCGTCGAGATCGCTGTCGGAAATCGGAGCGGGCTTGCCGTCGGACTGCTTATTGCCGGTCATCGCAACTACTCCCTGGTTCCGATTGCTGCGACAAAAGTAGCGTCGCCAGGGAGTTGCGCCAGTGACGGGAGTTACAGCGCCGCGATATTGGTCTTACGTCCGGATGGCATGGTCGTTCTGGCCGATGTGCATGTCCGGCGGCAGGTCGAAGCCTTTCGGATAGGGCCGGCAGTTTCCGAACGAAAACCAGTCGTCATGGGTGAGCGCGACGTCGCGGACCATCGGCCAGACGACGCGGCGGAGGAAGCGCTGGTCCATCTCGACGTCGTTCAAGAGCGGCTCTTCGCCTGCGGCATAGGCGATGATGCGGTCCCGCATCGGCCCCAGTCCGCCCCGAACGGCGCCCCACATGCCGGCCAGGATCAGCTCGCAGTGCGTCGGATGATCGCGCATGACGTGGAACGGTGCGCCGGAGGCGATCCAGTCCGCCACGGCGGCGCGCTCCTTCACGTTCACTACGGAGTCGCAGTCGCGGACGATGTAGCGGGCGACGGTGGGATCGTCCTCGACGAGGAAGCGCCACATCGTCCCGAAGCCTGCGAGGTCCGGATCCTCGATCCGCACGATCTCCGCATTCTCGGCCCGCAGCGCTTCGATCGCCCGATCGGGTACGGTCGCGTCCACGTAGAAGCGCGGCCGCCAGCCGGCGTAGAGGTGGCGGATGACGATGCAGTTCCGCCGGGCGCCCTCGATATAGCGGTCCGCGCCGCCGAACAGCGAGAAGGCGATCACCCGCGCCCCGCTTTCCGGCGCGTCCATATGTGGCGGCGCCTCGCCCGCGCCGGCTTCCGCGTCTTTCAGCCGAAGCGCCTCCAGGCCGGCGCGCCGCGATGCATCCTGATCGCCGAGCGTCCAGTTGATCCAGCAGAGGGCGGCCGACCGGTCGATCGGATCGAAGACGTCCCCGTTGGCCTCGATGAAGGCGCGGGCGTCGGCATAGCGGCGGACATAGCGCATGGCGACGACGACGTTCTTCGCGGCCTCCGGCTCCGGATCCAGCGTGAAGGCCTTCAAGGCATAGTCGACGGCGGCGTCGAGGTCGCCCGCATTGAAGAAGTGCGCCGTCAGCAGTTTCGCCGCGAGCGCCGACGTCGCCGCCCGCGCGACGAGGAGGCGGGTCTCGGCCGCATCGTAGCGGGGCGGATCGCGCCTGAGGAGTT
>DAINCG010000258.1:4622-5648 GCA_036732525.1 Pseudomonadota bacterium
CGAGCGGCAGGCCGTCCGGCGTTTCGCCCGCTTGCGTCATGCGAAGGTCTCCGGTCGGCCGGGGTCGATCTCGGGCAAGCCGTCGATCTCGGCCTCCCGCGACCGGTGGACGGCGAGCAGGTTGTTGCTGATCACGCCTGGCCAGGGATTGGTCCGCCGCCCGGTCCAATTCTCCGGATTGAAGAGCGGCGGTCGGTGCCGCCAGAGCCGGTAGCCAAGGTCGGAGAGCATCCGCATCAGGCGCTCCGGCTCGCCGCTGCGGTCGAACTCCATGTAGATGACCGGCCGTGCGCGTTCGATCGTCTGGCGGGCACCCGCGATGACCGCCTGCTCCATGCCCTCGACGTCGATCTTCAGAAGATCGATCCGGTCGAGGCCGTAGGAATCGAGCGTTCGGATCGCCACCTCCTGGCCCCGGTCGTGGCCGGCGACCTGGGCCAGGCGTAGCGCCCCGAAATTGCCTTCCTGCTCGTAGTCGATGTCCGGGAAGATCAACGTCGAGGCCTCCGCCGCGCAGCCCGCATTGTAGGCGCGGACGTTCGCGAGGCCATTGAGCGCCAAGTTGGCGCAGAGGTTCTGGAAAACGATCGGCTGCGGTTCGAAGGCGTGAACGACGCCCGTCTCCCCGACCCGCCGCGCAAGGGGGACGGTGTGCGCGCCGATATTGGCCCCGATCTCGACGACGTTGCCGCCCTCGGGCGCGATCGCCGTCAGGACGCGGCATTCGCTTTCCGAGTATTCGCCGAAGTCGATCAGCGCACGGCCGACATATGTGTCGTTCGGATTGGCGAGGAACCGCCCGTGGCGCCCGTCGACCAGCTTGTAGGGGATCGTCCCCGCTTGGTCCCCGGCGCCCATCGCGTCACTCCAGGATGCGCTGCCACCAGCCGACGTCATGCCAGCGGCCGAACTTCCGGCCGACCTCGCGGTAGACGCCGAGATGCGTGAAGCCGACCGCTTCGTGCAGCGCCACCGAGCCCGCATTGGGCAGCGTGATGCCGGCGAAGGCCGAGTGGTAGCCGCGCG
>DAINCG010000258.1:5664-7143 GCA_036732525.1 Pseudomonadota bacterium
CAGGGCCCGGTAGAGCGCCTTGCCGACGCCGTGCCCCCGCGCGCTCTCCGCCACATAGACCGTGACGTCGACCGAGGTCTGGTAGGCGGCGCGGGCTCGGTGCTGGCTCGCATAGGCGTAGCCCGCGAGCGCGCCCGCCCGCTCTGCGGCCAGGTAGACGTGCGTCTGCGAGTAGGACTCGATCCGGCCGGCCATCTCCTCGACCGTCGGCGGAATCTCCTCGAAGGAGATCGGCGTCTCAGCGACGATGGGGGCGTAGATCGCCTGGATGGCAGGCGCGTCGGCGGTCGTCGCGGGGCGGATCGTCACGGACATCAGCGTTTCACCATGACCGCCAGCAGGATCAGTCCGACCATGATGCCGGAGAGGGCATAGAGCGCCAAATCGAAACTGCCCGTCGCTTCCGAAATCGCGCCGAGCGCGAGCGGGCCGGTCACGCCTCCGATTTCGGCCGCCGAGAAGAAGAGGCCGGAGACGGCGCCCGCCCGGCGCGGCCCGATTTCCTTCAGCTCGACCAAAATCAGGATGGAGACGGTCATCAGCGAGGAGCGCGCGATGCCCTGCATGGCGAGCCCGAGCCCCAGCATCGGCCCCGGCTGGAGATGCAAGAGCACGGTCGCCGTCAGCGCCGCCGCCAGAAGCGCGATCAGGATCGGGAAGCGCCGCCGGGGCGTGGCGAGCCGCGGGATCAGCAGCGAGCCCGCGACGCCGACCAGCGTCGGCGTCAGCGCCCAGATGTCGGCGACGGCGGGCTCCAATCCTTTGGTCCGCAGCAACGTCGGCAGCCAGTTGTTGAGGCCGTGGTTGAAGAAGAAGATGCCCACGCTCATCAGCAGCATCAGCCGGACGGTCGGCAGGCGCAGCAGTTCGCCATAGACCTTGAGCTGCGGCTCCTTCGGCTCGGCCGCGAGCTCGGCCTCGACACGCCGCGCCTCGGGGTGGGCGGAGATCAAGAGCCAGACGCCGGTCATCAGCGCCGAGAGGCCCGCATATGCGGCCAGGACCGCGCGCCAGTCCTGGTCGAAGAGCGGCATCAGCACGGGGTTGGTCAGCGCGAGGGCCGCGATCATGCCGAGCGAGGGGCCGGTCACGTAGACGCCCATGGCGAACGCCCGGTCGCGCCCCTCGAACCAGAGCGCGATCACCTTGGGCGCGCCGACGGAGACGAGCGGCCCGCCGAGGCCGAAGACCGCGACGGCGAACAGCAGGAACCCATAGGCGTCCGCGCCGGCGCGCAATAGGCCCGACAGCGCGATCATCCCGCCCGCGACGGCGAGCGTGATCCGAGGCCCGATCCGGTCCATCGCCATCCCACCTGGCGCCGCCGAGGCGATGTAGACGAGCTGCCACGCGCCGAACACGACGCCCATCGCGGCATGCCCGATGCCGAGGTCCCGGGTGATCGGCCCGACCAGCGGCGCCAGCGACGCCGAGGTCAGCCCGAAGCTGAAGTAGAGCAGCCACACCCCGGCCAGCATC
>DAINCG010000259.1:0-6873 GCA_036732525.1 Pseudomonadota bacterium
GTCAGCTATCTCTCCTACCCGCTGCAGGGCTTTTCGCTGGAATGGTACGCGGCCGTCTTCGCGCCGAAGCCGTGGATGCCGGCCCTCTGGAACAGCGTCACCATTGGCCTCGCGACGACGCTGCTCGCGACGACGGTCGGCACGCTCGCCGCATATGGCCTGGGCTTCGCCGAGTTTCCGGGCAAGCGCTGGATCGCAGGCCTTCTGATCAGCCCGATGGTGGCGCCCATCGTCATCACGGCGCTCGCGGTCTACCTGGCCTTCGCGCCCTTCGGCCTTGTGCAGTCCTTCTGGGGCCTCGTGCTGGCGCACACGGTCCTCGCCATTCCCTTCGTCGTCATCACCGTGACGGCGACGCTGCACGGCTTCGACCGGAACATGGTCCGCGCCGCCGCCTCGCTCGGCGCCGGGCCGCTGACCGCATTCCGCACCGTCACCTTGCCGCTGACGGCGCCCGGCATCCTCTCTGGCGCGGTCTTCGCCTTCGTCACGTCCTTCGACGACGTCGTCGTCGCCCTCTTCCTCGCGGGGCCGGAGCAGTTCACCGTGCCGCGCCGCATGTTCAACGCGCTCCGCGACAAGCTGGACCCCAGCATCGTGGCGCTCGCCGTCTTCCTCGTCGCCATCTCCGTGCTGCTTCTGGCGACGATGGAATTGCTGCGCTGGCGCACGGAGCGCTTGCGCAACCGTCCGATCGCGGCGGACGATGCCGAAACCGCGTAGCAGAAGGAGGCTCCATCCAATGAAACGTTATGCATTCGCAGCCGCGGCCGTACTCGCCGCCGCAATCGGCGGCCAGGCCGCCGCCCGGGACTTCACCGTCGTCGGCTGGGGCGGCGCCGCCCAGGACCGGCAGCGCGACATCTACTTCGCCCCCTTCGCCGAACAGGAAGGCATCTCCTTCAAGGAGGACACCTATCTCGGCGGCTGGGGCCAGTTTCAGGCGATGCAGGAAACCGGCGCGGTGCCGTGGGACGTGGTGCAGGTCGAAACGGCGGAGATGATCCGCGGCTGCGAGGAAGGCGTCTTCACGCCCCTCGACTGGACCAAGCTGCCGCCCCAGGACGCCTTCATCCCGAACGCAGCGACGGAATGCGGCGTCGGCACCATCGTCTGGTCGGTGCTGATGGCCTATAACGGCGACCGCCTGAAGGGCAATGAGCCGACCTCCATGGCCGACTTCTGGGACACCAAGCGCTGGCCCGGCAAGCGCGGCATGCGTCAGGGCCCGAAGCTCAACCTTGAAATCGCGCTGATGGCGGACGGCGTGCCGCCCGCCGACGTCTACAAGGAGCTCTCGACCGACGCGGGCGTCGACCGCGCCTTCGCCAAGCTCGACCAGATCAAGCCCTTGGTGCAGTGGTGGAAGGCGGGCGCCCAGGCGCCGGAGTGGCTGGCGGCGGGCGACGTCGAGCTGTCGATCGCCTATTCCGGCCGCATCGCCAACGCCCAGAAGACGGGCGTCAACCTGAAGCCGATCTGGGACAACACGGTCTACGCGATCGACAGCTGGGTGATCCTGGCGGAGTCCGAGCATATCGACCTCGGCCACAAGTTCATCACCTTCGCAAGCGACCCGGCCCGCCAGGTCGAAAGCGCCAACCGCCTGCCCTACGGCCCGACGACAAAGGCGGCGACGCCGCTCCTGACGCCGGAGGTGCTGGCCAACCTCCCCGCCGGCCCCAACCTCGACACCGCCCTCTTCGGCGGGTCCGACGAGGCGAACGACTTCTGGGTCGACCGGCTGGAGGAATTGACCGCTCGCTGGAACGCCTGGGTGGCGCAATAACCGGCGAAGGCGGGGGCGGCGCACGCACGCCCCCGCCGCGCCTTCTTGAAAAGCGCTGATAGCCCTCAAAATCGTGCAAAAAATACCCATAGAAATCGGATCGTCCGACCGCTCGGCAATTTATTTGTCCCTCGAAATACCTCCGATTTTGGTTGTTTTACATAACGAATAAGCGCATCCTGTTTTCTGATGTCGTCCGACCTCATCGCCCGATTATTGGCGCCGAGCTGGTTCGAGACATCCGAACTTCCATATCGCAATCGGGCGCGCAGCCGCGAAGCGGACGCCGCCCGCGGGAAAGCCAACGCCTTGATGGCCAAAGCCGAAATATCCAACCGCGGCCCGCGCGGCGCTCCCTGCCGATGCGCATAAGAATCGGATCGACGCTGGCCTACAGGCTGCCGCAGCCGACGCCGATGATCGCGGTCCTGAACGTGCATTATTCGCGGTTCGCCGACCTCGAAACGCCAGACCACCTCACGACCTCGCCGCAGGTTCCGATCGAGAGCTACCGGGACACCTTCGGCAACTGGTGCAACCGCTTCGTCGCGCCGGCCGGGGAGTTTCGGCTCGCCACGTCGGGCGTCGTCCGCGACGCCGGCCTGCCCGATCCGACGACCCCGTTCGCGTGGCAGCATCAGGTCGAAGACCTGCCGCCGGAAACCCTGACCTACCTGCTCGGCAGCCGCTATTGCGAGACCGACCGGTTGTCGGAGGAGGCCTGGCGCCTATTCGGCGACGCGCCGCTCGGCTGGGCGCGCGTCCAGGCGGTCTGCGACTTCGTGCACAGCCATGTCCGGTTCGGCTACGACCATGCCGACGCCCGCCGCTCCGCCGCCGAAACCTATCGCGACGGGCGCGGCGTCTGCCGGGACTACGCGCATCTCGCGATCGCCTTCTGCCGCTGCCTGAACATTCCGGCGCGCTATTGCACCGGCTATCTGAGCGACATCGGCGAGACGCCGCCCTTCGGGCCGGGCGACCACGCCGCCTGGATGGAGGTCTATCTGGACGGCCATTGGCGGACGTTCGACCCGCGCAACAACACGCCGCGGATCGGCCGGATCCTGATCGCGCAAGGCCGCGACGCGTCAGACGTGCCGCTGACCCACACGTTCGGGCCGAACGAGCTGACCGAATTTTCGGTGGTCACGGACGAGGTCGTCGATTGATCCGACGCCGGCGTCCCGGCCGCGGCGCGTAAAATTCCCGCCATTCGGCGCCGGCCCCGAATGGCCGCACTATTTTTCCGCGCAAAAAATAACCGATCTGTGTACACATTTTTTATTTTTATTTTTCCTGAAGAACGACCGCAAAAACTTCCGAATTACGTTGTTTTCGAATGTAGTTCGCCCTATTTTATTTTTACGAACACAGGTTTTTTCATCGAAAGGACTCCAACTCATGTCATTCAAGCAGTTCTCGGAAACGCAGAAGCCGGCCGGCCAGAATTCGGACAACAAGAATTCGGACCCGAAGAAGCCCGCGCCTGCGGCCGCCACGTACGCGAGCGATTCGGCCCCGCCGCCGGCGCCCGCCCCGGCGAAGCCCCAGGAGAAGAAGTAACGCGCGCGTCGCGGACATAGCGGGCGTGCGGCGCATCGGCTGGCGCCCCGCCCGCCGGGGACGCCGCCGCGCCTGGCGGCGGATGGGCGCCGCGTTTGCCGGCGCGATCGGGGGACGACAGACGCGGGAGGATCCGATGGCGACGCGCACCACGACCAGATACGTCGAGATGGCGGAGGCTTTCAGCCTGGCGGGATGCGCGCAATCCCTGGCGCCGGGGACCTACACGGTCGAGACGGACGAAGTCCTGATGGAGGGGCTTTCGTTCTCCGCCTATCGGCGCGTCCAGACGTTCATCCATCTGGATCGGCACGCCGGACGGCCGGGCGCGGGCCGGGTCGTTAGCGTTTCGGGGGAGGAGCTCGACGAAGCCATCCGCCGCGGCGCCGGCAAGTCGTCGACGCCCGTCGCTTCGGCCGATCTTTCCGCGATCGCGCCGTCGGCGTGCGGCGCGGGGGGACAGAAGGGGCCAAGGGCATGACGCACAATCCGATCGATCTCGACGCCCACCGCAGCGCGGAGGGCCAGCAACAGACCACCGCCCGACGCGAACAGGCGCTCGAGGATCAGGCCCAGCGCAGGTCGTTCCTGCGCAGACAAGCGGAGCGGGAAGAAGACCTGCTCAAGGCGCCGTACGGATCCTTCGAGGCCTCCGCCCGAATCACCATCCACCTGATCGAGCTCTTCGCCCTGACGAAAGAGGGCCGGGAGCCGCGCCGGCGCCGCCTGATCGAGCGCGCGCTGGCGGACCTGGAACGGCTGACCCAAACCGGCCGGGACACGCCGCCCCCACCCGGGCCGAAAGGCCCCCCGCAGGAGATATCCACATGACCGACACGCCCCCCGCCCCGCAGCCGATCGAAGCGCCGCAGTCCCAGGACGCGAAGCTGCAGGCTCTCGGCATCCGCCGGGTCCCCGTCGACACCTACCACGTCGGCGCCTACCGCTACTCCAACCTCGCCGACGCCATCGCCCAGGCCGAGCGGGTGCAGCAGAAAACCAAATCCTGACCCGCGCCCGATCGCCCGACGCCCCGCGCCGCCGGGCGTCACGCTGACGCCGGCGGCGCCGGCCAACCTCCGGCCGGCCCCGACCTCGATGCCGTTGACTTCGGCGGCTCGGATGCGGCGAACGACTTCTGGGCCGGCCGGCTGGCGGAATTGACCGCTCGCTGGAACGCCAGGGCGGCGCGGTAGCCCGAACGACGACCACGGCATGGGCGGCGCGGCAGGTTCGCGCCGCCTTTCTTTGTCGGGCCTGCCGCCACGGCGCGGCGCTTTGTCGCAAAACGACCTCAGTGACTGCCGTGATGTCGTTAATCAAGAATGTAATGTAATGTTATAACATTACTTTTTGAAACAAACTCCCGCGCGCCGCTTCAACCTGACGTAACGGCTGCGCCGAGATCGGCGGCAAGGCGGCGCTTGCCGTCTTTCGGGCGCGCCGGCGGCTGCCCATGTCGGTTGGAAAGCCAGCCGTGCGACCGCCCTGCGCGCGGCGGCAGACGACCGGGAGACGCCCCATGGCCCAAGTCACCTTCAACGCCGCATCCGGCCAGAACCTCGCCGCCAAGAACATGAGCTACGCCGGCTCGGCGCCGATCTCCGCCAGCCTGCACCAGTGGTCGACCGCCAGCGGCGACGCGATCACCGCCTACAGCCTGGCCGCCGACATCGCGTTCACGGCGGGCGCCACGATCGCGGACGACACGCTCACAGGCGGCATCGACAGCCTGGTGATCGGCGTCGGCGCGCTCGGCTCAATCGGCGTCACGGATTTCGCGGCGCCTGTCGACCTGGACGAACTGGTCCGTCCCGGCGAACCGATCGCCGCGCAGAACGAAGCCTTCTGGCGCGCCCTGCTCGCCGGCGGAACGGACTTCCTTTTCGCCGACGGCGCGACCGGCGACGTCGCGACGGGCGACTTCGTCGTCGTCGGCGGCGGCGAACTCGCGGTCGGCGGCGACGATACGTTCGTCGCGGGCCGTCTGGCCGGCGGCCATAATCTGTTCGGCGACGCCAACGAAGTCTCCGGCGGCGCGACCCTGATCGGCGGCGACGACGCGTTCACTGGCGTTGGAACCACAACCGGCGCCCTGATCGGCGACGTCAACGTCGTCGGCAGCGCCACGCTGCCCGGCTTCCTCCTCGGCGGCGACGACACGATCGTCGCGGACGCGGGCTATGACGCCTATGCGCCGGGCGTCGTCATTAACCAGATCATCGGCGACGCGAACGTTCAGACCAACGCCGGATCGTCGACCCAGGGCGGCGACGATACGATCCGGCTGAGCGGCCGCCTCCTCGTCGTCCAGTTCGTCGCGGGCGACATGACGCGGAACAATCGCGGCGACCTCGTCGGCGGCGACGACGCGATCGTCATCGGCGAGCCCGGCCGCTTCGGCGTCGACGCCATGTCGGTCAGCGCCATCGCCGGCGACGCGCTGCAAAGCGGATCTTCCGGCGACACGGTCGTCGATTCCGCGATCACCGGCGGGCGGGACGTCATCCGCCTGCACAATCTCCTGGGCGCCGTCAGCCACATCACCGGCGACGTGCAGTCCTCGACCTACGACTCCGCCCTTGTCGGCGGCGACGACGTGATCACGCTCGCCGCCGACCTGCCCTTCCCGCAGCCGCCGACCAACGCCAGCTTCCCGACCGTCGGCCTGCTCTCCGGCGACGCGGCGACGGCGGAAGGCACGGCCATGATCGTCGGCGGCAACGACGTCATCACCGCCGCGGCCGCCGTCGCCGTCGCCGTCGGCGACGTGCAGACGATCTCCCTGGGCGGCGCGTTCACCGGCGGCGACGACGTGATCGACCTCACGGTCGACCTGCCGCTCGCCTACATGGGCGAGGCCTTCGGCGACGTCGCGACCTTCTCCGCCGGCGTCGGGGCCGCGTTTACCGGCGGCGACGACGCGATCACGCTCTCGATCGGCGCGGCCGGCTCCCTGCTCGGCTTCTCCGCGTTCGGCGACGCCGGGACGGTGATCGTCGACACAGGCGCCCTCGTCGCAGGCGATGACGTCATCGCGATCCGGCGCGACGCGGCGGGCGCGACCATGACGGACGGCGGCGCCCTCCTCTACGGCGACTTCGCCGGCGTCGACATCGGGACGAGCGCCACGCTCGAATTCGGCGACGACGTCATCACCGGCGGCAATGGCGACGACACCCTGATCGGCGACAGCGGCGCGCCCGTCATCACCAACGCCACCATCCTCCGCCACGGCGTCAACGTGCTGGACGGCGGGCTCGGCAACGACACGCTGATCGGCGGCCAGGGCGCGACCGACACCGCCGCCTTCGGCCTGGACCAGGCGGTCTACGTCAACCTGAACGGCATCGACCTCGGCGGCGGCGTCACGGTCAACGCCATCGGCCAGGGCAGCGACGTGCTGCTGGGCATCGAGCATGTCCGCGGCTCCTCCCGGGGCGACGCCATCGGCGGCGACGGCCAGGACAGCGTGCTGGAGGGCCTCGACGGCAACGACACGCTGGACGGCGGCGACG
>DAINCG010000259.1:6907-7134 GCA_036732525.1 Pseudomonadota bacterium
GTGCTGCGCGGCGGCGCGGGCGACGACCGTCTGGCCGGCGGCGCCGCGGCGGACGTGCTGGAAGGCGGCGCCGGGTCGGACACGATCGACTACGGCGCGGACACGGCGGGCATCGCCATCCGCATCTACAACAACACCGCCTCCGGCGGGCACGCGACGGGGGACAGCTTCACTGCGATCGAGAACGCAGCCGGCGGCGCGGGCGCCGACTATCTCGCCGGCAACTC
>DAINCG010000260.1:0-7058 GCA_036732525.1 Pseudomonadota bacterium
GACTGGGATCTGGGGGTCGGGCTGCTGGGGTCGGGCCGGGTCGATATCTCATCCCTGGCCGAGCCGGTTCTGCCGCTGGAAGACGCTGTCGCGGGCTTCGAGGCGATCAAGGCCGGAACGGCGCTGAAGCCGATCCTGCTGCCGGACGGCGTCCTATAGGGCCGACGCCGCCGACCGCGGACGCTCAGACATCAACACCCGGTTGCGACCGCCCGCCTTCGCACCGTAGAGCGCCGCGTCCGCGCGCTGCATCGCCGCATCCATACTGTCTTCCGCCGGATGCCATTCGGCGACGCCGAAACTGCAACGGACAGGCATGACGCGACCCTTGTGGGCGAATTCCATGGTCTCGACGGCGAGGCGCAGGCGTTCGGCGAGGTGCTCGGCGCCGGCGGCGTTGCTCTCGGGCAGCAGCATCGCGAACTCTTCGCCCCCCATACGGGCGACGAGATCGCCGGACGACCGCAGGGTGTGGCGGAAGATTTCCGCGACTTCATGCAGGACCACGTCGCCGGCCGAATGGCCGAACTCGTCGTTGATGCGCTTGAAATGGTCGATGTCCGCCATGACGACGGCGATCGGCCGCTTGTAGCGCCGCGCCCGATCGATCTCCCGGGCGGCGCGCTCCTGGAAGCTGCGTCGATTCGGCAGTTCCGTCAGAGCATCGGTCGCCGCAAGGCGGTGCAACTCCTGCTCCACGCGCGCCTGTTCCGACATATCAAGGCACATCGCCGCCCAACCGATGACCTCTCCAACGTCATTGCGGAGCGGGCTGAGATCGATGCGCGTCGGAATGCGCCGGCCGGACTTGTGCAGGGATTCGGTTCGAATTGACCCGGCCCGACCGTACTGCCGGAGTTCGTCGAGCAGCGGCGTCATGTGATCGACCATCTCAGGCGGGCGGAACATGGCCGCCGGCATGCCGATGACCTCGTCGGCGCGGTAGCCATACAGACGTTCCGCCGCTGCATTGAAATATTCGATCTTGAATTCTGGATCCACGCGCAGGATCGCGATTTCCGAGTGGCTGACGAGCTGCGCCAGCTCCCGCTCCTTCTGCTCGATTTCCTTGAACTTCGTGACGTCGATCGTGACGCCGTTCCAAACGTACTCGCCATCGACGTTGACCGCCGCGGCGTTGACGCGGAGCCAGCGGACAACGCCGTCGCGGCTGATCGAGCGATACTCGTGCATCGGCAGGACGCCGACCTTTTCGGCGTCCTGGACGACCTTTAGAAACTGCTCACGGTCATCCGGGTGTATCGCTTCGATAAAGGCTTTGGGGTTCGAGCAGAGCTCTTCCGGCGTTCGGTCGAGCATCCGGCGGCAACTTGCGGACACGAAGCGGAACGCCGGCAGGCCGTCCTTGCTCAAGGTCCGCTGAAAGACCATCGCCGGAATATCGGCATGCAAGGCGTCGAACAGGCTTTCCTTGGAGCGCAGATTGGCGACAAGCCGCTGCCGTCGATCCTCATCGATCAACAACAAGCCGACGAACATCAGACCCGGCGGCATGACGATCGCCAAGGCAAGCCCGACATTCTGGAAAACCGTCCATCCGAGTTCGAGCGTCGGAAAAAAGGGAAACGCCAAGTAGCTGGTGAAAGGCAACAGGACAGCCGCCGCGACGACGTCGCGAATATCGACGGCGCTTGCCCGTTTCAGGGCGGCGCGCCGGATGACGGCGCCGAGCGCGCCGGCAAGAAGCAGGTTCACCATTGCAGGCAGGACGCCGGCGCCGCCCAGATCAATGCGATAGAGCGCAGGCGGAATGATCGAGACGAAGGCGGCGGCGGGCCCCCCGAACAGACCGGCGGACGCAATGGCGATCGCGCGGCCGTCGAAAACCACGCCGTCCGCAATCGTGACCGGCGCGGTCATGCCGATCACGGCGGTGATCCCAAGGACCGCCCCGATGGCGAGCGCGTACTGTCGCCGCGATGTTCCGTCGAACAGATTGCCCAAACGCCCGACCAATGTCGCAGCCATGCTGTACAGCGCGACATGGACCACAACCTCGGTCATCAAAGTTGTGTTGATCATCCCAAGCCTCCGTAGGCGGAAGCCGCCTTGAAGGCCGTCAGGATGCGCCGCGGAGGCTTAATTCAGGATGAAGGTTTCTAAAATGCACGCGAATTTCTATGCGACCTTGAAGGCCTTCAGGCATATTTGTCGCACCGCCACATTAGGGAGACGTTCAGCAGCGACGGTTGATGATCCGGCCGTCGTTCAAATCAGCGAAGTCAACTCGGATGCACCTCTTGCCGCCAGACTTGGCAGACGAAGCGTATCGCCAACGGGTGCTGCAAAGTCTGCGTATCGTCGATACGCCGCCGGACCCCGAACTTGATAATCTCGTCGAGCTTGCGGCGAAGTTCTTCAAAGCGGACTGCGCGCTGGTTTCGCTCGTGGACGCCGACCGCCAGTGGTTCAAGGCGCGGTTCGGACTCGAAACGATCGAGACGCCGCGCGCGCATGCATTTTGCGCCCATGCGATCGCTGACGACGACGTCTTTGTCGTTCGCGACGCTCTTGCCGACCTTCGGTTTCGGCACAATCCGCTCGTCACCGGGCCACTGAACGTGCGCTTCTATGCCGGGGCGCCGCTGGTTTTTCGCGGCGCGGCGGTCGGGACGCTCTGCGTGATCGACAGGCAAGCGCGCGCGGATTTCGACATGGGCGAGCGGCGAAACCTCCAGCAGTTCGCTCAGATCGCCGAGGAGCTGATTGAAGCCCGCGTCGACCGGCTGATCGGCTGACCCCGCAAGACCGCGCGCCGGAGGAACGGCGCGCCCTTGTCGCCCCGTGTCCGGCGGCGCGATACTCCCAGCACGAGGCAGCTCGGACGGGGAGCCAGAAACATGCCGGACGCAGCGGACATCCTGAAATCGGCCGGCGACGGCCTGATCGCCGTCGTGAAGCGCGACTGCCCGACCTGCGAACTGGTCGGCCCGCTGCTCGGCGCGCTGCAACAGGCAGGCGCGGTCACGGTCTACAGTCAGGACGACCCTGCCTTCCCGGAAGCCGTCAGCCAGGTCGCCGACGACCGCGACCTCGACGCCTCCTATCGTCTGGGCGTCGAAATCGTGCCGACGCTCCTGCGCGTGAAGGACGGCCGGGAAGCCGACCGCACCTATGGCTGGGACCGGGCGGAATGGAGCCGCGTCGTCGGCCGGCCGATCGGCGACGACCTGCCGGCGACCCGGCCCGGCTGCGGCGCCGCCAATGTCGAGCCCGCCGCCCAGCGGCTGCTGCGCATCCGCTATGGCGAAACCGGCCTCAAGGCGCGGCGCGTCGATCTCGGCCAGGCAGAGGACCCGATCGAGGCGGCGTTCGACCGCGGCTGGTCGGACGGATTGCCGGTGACGCCGCCGACCGAGGAGCGCGTCCTCGCGATGCTCGAGGGAACCCACCGCGCGGCCGATGAGGTCGTGGGCGTCACGCCGCCCAATCTCGACCCCTGTACCGTGGAAAAGGCGGCGATCAACGCCGTCATGGCCGGCTGCAAGCCGGAGTACTTCCCCGTGGTCCTGGCGGCGCTGGAGGCGGTGCTCGACCCCAAATTCAACATGCACGGCGTTCTCGCGACGACGATGTACGTCGGCCCGGTGTTCGTCGTGAACGGCCCGATCGCGAGCCGCATCGGCATGAACGGCAAGCACAACGCGCTTGGCCAGGGCAATCGCGCGAACCTGACGATCGGACGGGCGGTGCAATTGATTATCCGCAATGTCGGCGGCGGCCGGCCCGGCGAGATCGACCGCGCCGCGCTCGGCAATCCCGGCAAGCTCTCCTATTGCTTCGCCGAGGACGAGGCGGGATCGGCCTGGACGCCGCTTTCGACCGATTTCGGCTTCAAGGCGGGCGAAAGTCGCGGGAACCGGAAAGCCTCGCCCGGTCGATGGCGGAAAGCCTGAAGGCGATCGGCCATGCGAAACACTGGCCGGCGGCCGACGCCATCCTCGTCGTCTGCCCGGAACACGAACGGACCTTCAAGGCGGCGGGCTGGAGCAAGGCGGACCTCAACCGGCGCCTGATCGAATTGACGACCGGGCCGGCCGATCCGCTGATCCAGGGCGAAGGCGGCATCGCCGAGGGACTGCCGCCAGCGCTGCGTGGCAAGCAGGTCTCAAAGTTCCGGGACGGCGGTCTGCTGATCGTGCGGGCCGGCGGCGGCGCCGGCATGTTCTCCGGCATCATCGGCGGCTGGGCGGCGTCCGGCGAGAAGGGCAGCATGCCGGTCGCGAAAGCCATCGCAACCTGAATATCACAACCGCGTCGTAATACGCCGATTCGATAGACGCCAAACCGGCGGCGCCTTATTTTGCGCTGCAATAGTCGCGCCCATAAGGCGACGCTCCAGAGGCGACTGGGAATGGTTGGACTGCAATGCTTGCGTGTCGTCGCTTTGGCGTGCGCCTTTTCCGTATCGTACGCCGCGGCAGAGGCGCAGCAGCGATCGCAACCGCTGCCGACCCTGATCGGCGATGAGATCCGCAGCGAGACCGCGACCGAGATGTCCGCCGTCGTCGGCCGCTTCGTCTCGCTCCGGGGCGGACCGGTGGCGGCGCGGGTCGGCGGCGCGATCGACAATGTCTACGTCGACGTCGGCGACCGGGTGACGGCAGGCCAGCCGATGGTCGGCCTCGACCAGTCGCGCCTGGTCGCGGAGCGCGACCGGCGCCGCGCCATGCTGGCGCTGGCGTCCGCGAAGATCGGCTCGGCCAAGGCGTCGCTGCGGCTCGCCAGCCAGGCGGCGTCCCGTCTCGCGCGCTTGCGGAATTCGGCGGCGTTCAGCGAAGCGCTGCTCTCCGACAAGCAGCGGGAGGCCGAGCGGGCCGCCGCCGAAGTGAAGGAGGCCGAAGCCGACTATGCCCGCGCCGCGGCCGAGTTGAAGGTCGCCGAACTCGAGCTCGATTTCGGCGCGGTCAAGGCGCCCTATGACGGCGTCGTCGCCGAACGGCACGTCGATGTCGGGGCCTATGTCAGCCTCGGCGCGCCCGTCGTCACGCTGGTCGGCGACAAGGCGCTCGAGATCGAAGCGGAGGCGCCGACCGACCGCATGGCGGGCGTAAAGCCGGGCGCGCTCGCCGAGGTGAGCTACGGCGGCGTCGCCGCGAAAGCGCCGGTGCGCGCCGTGCTGCCGCGCGAGACGGGCGTTTCCCGAACGCTCACGGTCCGGTTCGGCCCGCTGCCGGCGGAACTCGAGGCCGTCGCCATCGCCAACGCGGCGGTCACTGTCGACATTCCCGCGACCGGCGGCCAATCGGTCGTCACGGTCCACAAGGACGCCATCGTCCGTCGTCCGTCCGGTCCGATCGTCGTCGTCGCGGCGCCGGCGGGCGGCGCCGCGGACGTCTATCAGGCGGACATGCGCGAAGTCCGCCTCGGCCCCGCCGTCGGGCAGCGCCTCGTCGTCTTCGACGGCGTGGCGCCCGGCGAGGCCGCGGTCATTCGCGGCAACGAAACCCTGCGGCCGGGCCAGCGCTTCAAGCTGGCGGCGCGCAAGGACAACGGGACGCTCAGCCAGTGAACCTGATCCGCGCCGCCATCGAACGCCCGGTCGCCACCGTTTCGGCCGTGCTGATGATCCTGCTGTTCGGCGCGCTCGCGCTGACCACGATCCCGATCCAGCTGATCCCGGAGGTCAACAAGCCCCAGATCACGGTCCAGACCAACTGGGCCGGCGCCGCGCCGGCGGAAATCGAGCGCGAAATCGTCAACCGCCAGGAAGACGTGCTGCGCGGCGTCGAAGGCCTGGAGAAGATGGAGAGCCGGTCGCGCACCGGCGACGGCGAGGTCACGCTGACCTTCGCGGTCGGCACGGATATGGACAAGTCCCTGCTGCTCGTCGCGAACCGCCTCGATCGGGTCAGCGACTATCCCGACGAAGCGACCGAACCGACGCTCAAGACCGCGAGTTCGGACGACAACGCCATCGCGTGGTTCTCGCTGCAGCGCAAGGCGGGCAACGAAACGCCGATCCACACCTACCGCGATTTCGTCGAGGACGTGATCCAGGACCGGTTCGAGCGCGTGCCGGGCGTCGCCTTGACGAACCTTTATGGCGGCGGCGAACGCGAACTGCAGGTGCTGGTCGATCCCGCCAAGCTCGCCCAGTACCGCCTGACCATCGGCGAGGTGATCGCCCGGCTCCGCGCCGAGCATGCCTCGTTCTCCGCGGGCGAGCTCGACGAAGGCAAGCGGACCTACGTGGCGCGCATGGAAGGCGAACTCGACCGGCCGAGCGCGGTCGAGGATGTGGTGCTGCGCTCCTCGGTCGACCCGTCGACCGGCGCCGTGGCGCGGGTCACCGTGCGGGACGTCGCGACCGTGCAATTCGGCTACAAGGAGCCGCGCGCCTATATCCGCCGCAACGGCAATCCGGGTCTCGCCATCAACGCCGTGCGCGAGACCGGCGCCAACGTTATCGAGGTGATGGAAGGCCTGCGCGCGGCGGTCGCCGAACTGAACGAGAATATTCTGAGCGACCGCGGCCTCGTCCTGCAGCAGGTCTACGACGAAACGGTCTACATCGAGTCCGCCATCAGCCTCGTGCAGTCGAACATCATCGTCGGCGGCCTGCTGGCGGCGTTGGTTTTGCTGCTGTTCCTTCGATCCTGGCGGCCGACGCTGATCGTCGCCATCGCCATTCCCGTGTCTGTCGTCGGCTCGTTCGTGGCGATGGCGGCGCTTGGCCGGTCGATCAACGTGATTTCCCTCGCCGGCATCGCCTTCGCCGTCGGCATGGTCGTCGACGCGGCGATCGTCGTGATGGAGAACATCTACCGGCACCGCGAGCAGGGTCTCGGCCCCCTGCAGGCGGCCTATCAGGGCGCGCGACAGGTCTGGGGCGCGATCTTTGTGTCCGCGATGACGACGGTCGTCGTCTTCATTCCCGTGCTGGTCACCGACCTTGAGGTCGGGCAGTTGTTCCGGGACATCGCCGTCGCGATTTCGGTGTCCGTGTTGCTGTCCCTGCTCGTGGCGATCACCGTCATTCCCGCGCTCGGCCGTCGGCTGCTGAACCGAGTCGATCTCGGCAAACGGCGCGCGAT
>DAINCG010000261.1:0-4032 GCA_036732525.1 Pseudomonadota bacterium
GCTCGACCGCGGCGAAGGCGAGCTCGCCCGCCTCGACGTCGCCAAGCGGATACGCGGCCGGCAGCAGGCCGGCGCCGGGCGCGCCCTCCAGGAAGGCGCGGACTAGTTCCCGGCAGGCGCGGCGGGTCGGCAGGTAGACTCGGGCTGTCGCCAACTGTTCCGGGGAATACGCCGCCTTCAGGCCGTCGGCGAGGGCGTCCAGGAAACGGCCGCCCGGCGGGATCGTGTAGACGCCGCTGAGGGGCGCGCTCATGCCGGTCCGGATCGGCCGCGACGCGGGCGGCCGCGAGCCGGGCGGGCGTGCCGACATCCATCCAGCCGCCGCCGTGCACGACCCCGAAGAGACGGCCCGACACCTGGGCGCGGTCGTAGATCGCGTTCAGGGAAAATGCCTCTCCGGGCGGATCAGCGAACAGCTCCGGCTTCAGGAGCTGCGCGCCGGTGAAGAGGAACGGCGCCGTCTCCGCTTCATGCTTGCGGGCGAGCCGGCCGAGCCCGTCCATGTAGAAGTCGCCCCGCCCCTCATAGCCGCGCGCCCGCATGGTCGGCAGCACCAGCAGCAGCGCGTCCATCGCCGCCGGACGCCAGGCCCGCTTCAAGGCGTTCAGGGCGCCGGCGAGCGAGCCGTCCCACCAGACGTCCGCGTTCACGGCGAAGAAGGGGCCGGCGCCGATGAGCGGCAGGGCCCTGGCGACGCCGCCGCCGGTCTCCAGCGGCGCATCCTCCAGCGAGAGTTCGACGGCGATCGGCGGCGGCTTTGCCGTCACGTGCGCCACGACCTGCTCCTTCAGGTGCGCGGCGTTGACGACGCCGAGCCTGACGCCCGCCGCGGCGAAGCCGGCGAGCGTCTGGTCGAGCAGCGCCGAACCGCCCACCTCCATCAGCGCTTTCGGACGCTGCCGGCCGAGCGCGCCGAGCCGGGAGCCGAGACCGGCCGCGAGCGCCATGCCGACGCGGACGTCGGCCGGCGCCGCCGGCGCGAGCGCGGCGCGGGCGATTTCGGCGACATCCATTGCGGTCACGGCGCCTGGTCCTGAAGCGCCATCGCGCGGGCGCGCGCAGCGACCGGGAACTCCGCCGCCAGAAAGTCGCGAACGTCGGCGAGCAGCGGGTGCGCGAGGCCGGCTTCCAGAAGCGTCCAGGTCCGTTTCATGTGTTTCAAATAGCCCGGTTTCCCGTCCCGCCGCCAGAGCCGGACCCAGAGGCCGGCGACGCGGGCGTGGCGTTGCGCCCCATGGACGGCCAACGCCGCGCGCACCGCCGCGCCGTCCAGTCCCGGGACGGCCGCGCAATAACGATCGACGCAGGCCGCTTTGACGGCCGGATCCAGGTCTCGGCGCGCGTCTTCCAGGAGGGAGGCGAGATCATAGGCGAACGGTCCCCAGGCGGCGTCCTGGAAATCGAGCAGGCCGCAGGCAGCCACGCCCGCCCGTCCGTCGAGGCGCATCAGGTTGTCGACGTGAAAGTCCCGATGGACGAGGCCGCGGCCGAGCGTCGGGGCGGCCTTGAGCGCCGCGAGCCAGAGCGCGTCGAACGTCGCCCGCACGGCCGGCGACGGCGGGTCCATCACTTCCGGCCAGAGCCAGTCGCGGAAGGTCGAAAGCTGCGCCGTCCGGAGCGCGGGGCCATAGTCGGCGAGGCCGGCAGGCCGAGGCGGGACCGCCTCGCGGAGCCGGATCAGCGCGTCCGTCGCCAGGAGATAGAGCGGCGCCGCATCAGCGCCGCCATCGAGCAGAGCCGTGAAGGTCGCGTCGCCGAAATCCTCCAACAGCAGGAACCCGTCGACCCGGTTCTCCGCCAGGATCGCGGGCGTGCTGAGGCCGGCGGCGGCGAGCAGGCCCGCGATCCAGACGAATGGCGCTACCCGCTCCCGCGGCGGCGGCGCGTCCATCAGGATCGCGTGCTCGCCCGCGCGCTCCAGCCGCGCGTAGCGGCGAAAGGAGGCGTCGCTCGGCCGCCAGTCAATGCGCGCGTCCGCCCAGCCGGCGGCGGCAAGAAAGGCGGCGCGCGCCGCTTCCCGGTCCGTCATCGGCGGGTCAGTAGCCCAGCGGCGGCTGGAACGCCTGGTATTCGCGCTCCAGCAGCTTGGCGAGTTCGATGCCGGTCAGGTCTTCCAGGTAGGGGGCGATGATCTGCACGCCGACCGGGAGGCCGGACCGGGTGAAGCCGATCGGCGCGGACGTTCCCGGCAGGCCGACGACGCCGTTCCAGCCGGCCCAGAACAACTGGTCGGTCGTCGGGATCTCCTTGCCGTTCACCGTGATCGTCCGGTTCCAGCGCTCGCCTTCCTGGTCCTGCACGAAGGCCGCCGAGGCCGCGACCGGGCAGAGCAGCACGTCCCAGTCCTTGAAGAACTCGCCCCAGACGAAGCGCATGCGCGTCCGCTCGTTGTTGAGGCCCAGCCATTCGCGGTGCCGCATGACGTTCGCCCGCGCCATTTCCGCGTAATAGCTGTGGTCGTCGGGCGCGAGCGTTTCGACCTCGGCGAGGTTCTTCCGGATCAGGTCGTCCGGCGCGCGGCCGGAGGTGGCGGCGCGCAAGAGCGCGACGTAGATCCGGTGCGCCTTGACCTGATCGAGGTCGGGCAGCGCCGTATCGCTGACCTTGGCGCCCTGCTTCGCCAGGAACTCCGCCAGGTCGTGCAGCCGTTCGGCGTATTCGGCGTCGACCTCGGAGACGGGCGAGGAGAATTGGAAGGCGATGCGCAGGTCCTTGAGCGACCGGGCGCGCGGCGGCGGCGGCTCGAACTTCCAGGCGACCGCCTCGTGCTCCTCCGGGCCCGCCATGACGCCGAACGCGGTTTCGAGATCGCCCGCGCCGCGCGCCAGGGGACCGATCACAGAGATGTCCGCGAAGGCATAGGCCCCGGGCAGGGCGTGGCCGCGCGGCGGTATGACGCCGTATGTGGCCTTGTGGCCGAAGACGCCGCAATAATGCGCCGGGTTGCGGATCGAGGAGCCGATGTCCGAGCCCGCCTCCAGCCCCGTCATGCCGGCCGCAAGCGCCGCCGACGCGCCGCCCGATGAACCGCCTGGCGTGCGCGTCAGGTCCCAGGGATTGTTGGTTGTGCCGTAGACGGCGTTGTAGCTCTGCCAGTCCGCCAGCATCAGCGGCACGTTCGTCTTGCCGAAGATGACGGCGCCGGCCGCCTTGAAGCGCTTGGCCGGCAGCGAATCCTCGGCCGCGACGTTGTTCTTGAGGCCGGGGTCGCCCCAGGTCGTCGGCAGGCCTTTCAGATTGTAGCTTTCCTTCAGCGTCATCGGCACGCCGTGCAACGGGCCGATGATCTCGCCGCGTGCGAGCGCGGCGTCGGCGGCCTCCGCATCGGCGCGGGCGGTCGCGAGGTCCGTCTGGATGATCGCGTTGAGCGCCGGGTTGTAGCGCTCCATTCGCCCGACGAAATGCTCCAGCGCTTCGACGGCGCTGACGCGTTTCGCCCGGATATCGTCGGCGATTTCCAGCGCCGTCTTGAAGTGCAGTTCCGTCATGCCCGGCGACTCCCCCTTGCGTTCAGGCATAGTCATGCGCGAAGGAACGGACTTCGCAAGGCCAAACGGTCGGAGAATGCTGCCATGGGCCCCATCGCACGACTCGCCGCGGTCGTCCTGCTGGCGTCGACGCTCGCCGGCTGCGGCGTCAACGACATTCCCACGTATGAGGAGCAGGCGAAGGCGAACTGGGCCCAGGTCGAGAACCAGTACCAGCGCCGCGCTGACCTGGTTCCGAACCTGGTCGAAACGGTGAAGGCCTACGCCGCCCACGAGCGCGAGACGCTGGAGGCGGTCGTCCAGGCGCGCGCCGCCGCCACACAGACGACGCTGCCGCCGGATATCCTGACCGACCCCGCCGCCTTCCAGAAGTTCCAGGAGGCGCAGGGCCAGCTCGGCTCCGCGCTCTCCCGCCTGATGGTCGTGGTCGAGCGCTATCCGGACCTGAAGAGCGCCGAGAACTTCCGCACGCTGCAGGTTCAGTTGGAAGGCACGGAAAACCGCATCGCCGTCGCCCGGCGCGACTACATCGAGGCCGTCCGGC
>DAINCG010000261.1:4048-6972 GCA_036732525.1 Pseudomonadota bacterium
ACCGAACTCGTGACCTTTCCCGGCCGCATCTGGGCGATGCTGCTCTACGGCGACAAGGAGCAGATGCAGACGTTCACGGCCGCGCCCGAAGCGGCGGAAGCGCCCAAGGTGAATTTCAATTAGAACCCTAGTCCGCATAGGCCTCGCGGCGCTCGTCCTGCTGTTCGCGCCGCCGGCGCTCGCCGCGCCGCTGCTCGTCCTTGACGACTATGTCGTCGACCGGGCGAACATCCTACCGCCGGATCGGGAAGCCGCCTTGATCGCCCGGCTCGCCGAACACGAGCGACAGACCTCGAACCAGGTCGCCGTCGCCACCGTAGAGACGCTGGAGGGCCGGCCGATCGAGGACGCGGCGATCGAGATCCTGCGGGAGACGGCGCTCGGCCAGGCGGACCGGAACAACGGCGTCCTGCTGCTCGTCGCGGTCGCGGAACGGCGGATGCGGATCGAGGTCGGCTATGGGCTCGAAGGCGCGTTGCCGGACGCGACGGCCGGCCGAATCATCGCCCACGAAATTGCGCCGCGCTTCAAAGCCGGCGACATGCCCGGCGGGATCGAGGCCGGCGTCGACGCCATCATCGCCGCCATCGCCGGCGAGTATGTCGCGAGGCCCGAGGACAGCGAGGAAGAGCCGCCCTGGATCCCCTTCGCGATGGTGATCCTGTACGCCATCATCGTCGTCTTCATCATCCGCCGCCGCCGGGCGCGCCGCGCCGCGATGGGCGGCGTGCTGCTCGGCGGCTGGGGCGCGCACCGGCATGGCGGCGGCTTCGGGGGCGGCGGAATCGGCGGGGGCGGTTTTGGGGGCGGCGGCTTTGCCGGCGGCGGCGGATCGGGCGGCGGCGGCGGCGCCTCCGGCGGCTGGTAGAAAGGGAACCCGGTGGCCGACTTCATGCCGAAAGAGAGCGCCGAGCGCATCGAGGCCGCGATCCACGCCGCCGAAGCCCGGACGCGCGCCGAACTCGTCGCCGTCGTCGCGGCGGAAAGCGACGACTACGCCTATGTCGCCCTGGCGCTGGCCGCGTTGCTCGGCTTGGCGGCGCCCTTTCCGTTCAGCCTGGGCTTGATCGAGGCCGGCGCCCCGGTCGTCCATGCCGCGGCGCTTGGCGTCGCCGTCCTGGTCATGGCGTTCGGCCGCGTCGACGCCGTCCGCCGCGCGGTCGTGCCGAAATCCCTGATGCGCCGCCGCGCCGCCCGGCACGCCCGCGCCCAGTTCTACGAGCAGCGGGTGCGCATGACCCGCGACCGGGCCGGCGTGCTCCTGTTCGTCTCCGTCTTCGAGCATCACGTCGAGATCATCGCGGACGAAGCCGCCGCCGCGGCCGTACCGGAGGCCGTCTGGCGGGAAGCGGTCGACGCGTTCGTCCAGGCCCTCCGCGCCAACGGCCCGGAAGCCGGCTTCCATGCCGCGATCGCCATTCTGGAGGAAGCGCTCGCCGAACATCTGCCGGGCGACGCGAACGACAAAGATGAGTTGCCGAACCGGCTGATCATTCTCTAAGGTTTCGCACTGCACAAATTTCGCAGGCCTCTGTTCGCACGCCTTTGGGAGTCCGATCCGCTTGTCATCACCGACCCGAGCTGGCGTTGAAGTCGGGGGCACCTTCACCGATCTCGTTTACGTTCAGGACGGCCGCATCGTCGTCGCCAAGGCGCCGTCGACGCCGGCATCGCCCGACCAGGGCGCGCTCGCGGCCTTGGAGAAGGGCGAAGTCGATCTGGCCGCGCTCGACGAACTGGCGCACGGCTCGACCGTCGCGACCAATGCCATCCTGGAGCGCAAGGGCGCGCGCGTGGCGCTGATCGTCACCGCCGGATTCCGCGACCTCCTGCTGCTGCAGCGCCATCAGCGCAGGCGCATCTACGACCTGCACTACGAGAAGCCGGCGCCGGTCGTCCGCCGCCGCGACACCATCGAGGCGGCGGAGCGCATCGGGCCGGACGGCGCGATCATCGCGCCGCTCGACCTGGCCAAGGCCCGCGCCGACCTGGAAGCGCTCTTGGCCGAGCGGGACTTCGACGCGGTCGCGATCTGCCTTCTCAACAGCTTCGCCAATCCGGCACATGAGGACGCGCTCGCGGCGATGATCCGCGACGTCGCGCCCGAGATGGCCGTGGCGCCGTCGCATGCCGTCGCGCGCGAATTCCGGGAGTACGAACGCGCCTCGACGACCACGCTTTCCGCATATGTGCAGCCGGTCGTCGGGCGATATCTCGCGCGGTTCGAGACGGCGCTGGCCGGACGGGGTTTCAAAGGCGCCTTCTCCGTCATGCAGTCGAACGGCGGCCGCATGCCGGCCGCCGCGATGGCGGAGAACGCGATCGCCGCCCTCTTCTCCGGCCCGGCGGCGGGCGTCGTCGGCGCGGTCGCCCAGGCGGCGCGGTCGGGCTTCAAGGACCTGATCACGCTGGACGTCGGCGGCACCTCGACCGACGTTTGCCTGGCCCCCGGCGGCCGGCCGACGCTGGCGCCCGCGACGGAGATCGACGGCCTGCCGGTCAAGACGCCGGTGATCGACATGGCGACGGTGGGCGCGGGCGGCGGCTCGCTGGTCTGGGCGGACGATGGCGGCATGCTCCGCGTCGGCCCGGAGAGCGCCGGCGCCGATCCCGGACCCGCCTGCTATGGCCGCGGCGGCCAGGCGCCGACCATCACCGACGCCCATGTGGTGCGCGGCACGATGCGCGCCGGCGCCTTCCTCGGCGGCGAGATGTCGCTTGACGCGGCGGCGGCGGAAGCGGCGTTCATGCCGCTCGCCGAACGGTTCGGCCAGACGCCGTTGGAGATCGCGGACGCCGCGATCCAGCTTGCGGAATCGAACATCGCCCGCGCGATCCAGCGCGTTTCGACCGAGCGCGGCCGCGACCCGCGCGACTATGCGCTGGTCGCCTTCGGCGGCGCCGGGCCGATGCACGCCGTCCGC
>DAINCG010000262.1:0-6960 GCA_036732525.1 Pseudomonadota bacterium
GACGCCGTAGTCGGCGCGCTCGAAACGCACGAAGCCGACGATCCCGAACGCGTCGGCGGCGGCGGGCAACGCCGCCAGTCCGCGCTCGATCGCGCGTCGGCTCGCCTCGCGCGGCGCCCCGGCCCTGGCGATGAACGGCAGGCCGGGCGTCGGTTCCGTCAGCGCCAGCACGCGCAAGCGTTGCGTCGCGGCTTCGCGCCCGACGCTCATCCGCCATGTCACCGCGTCGATCGCGGCCATATCGGCCGCGCCCACGGCGACCGCCTCCATCGAGGCCTTGTGGGAGGCGGTCTTCACGGCCCGACCGAAGAACTGGCCGTCCTTGGCCAGGGGCGCGACGTGGCTCAAGGCTGCGGCGTAGCCGGATTGGGAATCGAAGCCGTTCAATGCGAAGGTCGCGCCGAAATATTCGGGCACGTCGTCCCGCGCGTCGTCCGCGCGGACGACGAGGGCGCTGCGGTAGTACCCGGGCGGGCAGCCCTCGACCGCATAGTCGGGCGCGCCGAGCAGCGTCACCTTGTCCGCCAGAACCGAGATATACGGCAATCCGCAGGTCTGCCCGAGCGTCAGGTCAGGCCGCGTCCAGCCGTCCATGCGGGCGGGCGAGCGGTCGACGGCGTCCGGCGCCGCCACGCCTTCGGCCCGGAAGGCGTCGCGAAGCGCGGCCCAAAGCGCCGCCGCGGCCGGGCGCGTCCCCGTGACATCGTACATCGGCAAGAAGGCGAGGCCTGATCCGAGGTCTTCCAAGCAGACGCCTCCCAACGACGAAAATCAGATCAAGTACGCGAATCAGGCATGGCCGATATAGTCCAGGCGTCCGCCGTCCACCGTCAGGACCTGGGCGGTCGTGAAACCCGCCGCGGGGCTCGAAAGGAAGGCGACAGCGGCCGCGATGTCCGCCGGCGCTCCGACGCGGCCGACCATCGTGCGGTCCCGCATGCCCGAGACGCGCTCGGCAAACTCGGCTTCGGTCATCGTTCCGCGGGTCATGTCGGTGACGATCCAACCGGGGCAAACGGCGTTCACCGTGACGCCCGCCCGGCCGAGCTCCATGGCGAAGCGCTTCGTCAGGATCAGCGCCTCGGCCTTGGTCGCGGCATAGAAGGTGGTGCCCGGCAGCGCCGTTCCGATCGCCGCGTTGGAAGCGACGTTGACGATGCGGCCGTAGCCTCTCTCGCGCATGCCGTCCATGACGGCGCGCGTCATGTTGATCACGCCATTCACGTTGACGCGCCGCATGAGATCCAGCGCGGCTTCGTCGTAGGTTTCCAACGTCGCCGGGACGGAAACCCCGGCGTTGTTGACCAGGACAGTCGGCGGACCGAGCCGCGCCTCCGCTTCGGCGACGAGATTCTCGGCCTCGGCGGGATCGGCGACGTCTGCGCGAACCGCGATCGCCGATGCGCCCTTCGCGTTCAACTCCTCGACCAACGCCTCCGCGGGCGCCGGCCGAGCGTTGTAGTTCACGCAGACCGCGTCGCCGCGGCCGGCAAGCTCCGTCGCGATGGCGCGGCCGATGCCGCGGGACCCGCCGGTGACGATCGCGACCTGTTGGTCAGAAGACATGGCGCAGAGCGTAGCCACCAATACCGCCGCTCGCAAACGGCGAAACCGGGGGGCAAGCTGCTGCAACGCCAAACCTCGCGCCCATACGGACAGTCGTGGCGGGGCGACGCCGGGATGTGGCCGCTTCTCGAATATGGGATAACGGCCCGGAGACGAATCCAGCCGATCGGGCCAGCCATGGAAACAGAACACATCCTCGTCGAACGGGACGGCCCGGTCGCGATCCTGACGTTCAACCGCCCCGAACGGCTGAACGCCTTCCACAATCCCCTGATGGAAGAGACCCTGGCGACCGTGGCGGCGCTCGACGCCGATCCGGAGGTGCGCGCCATCGTGGTCACGGGCGCCGGCCGGGCCTTTTCCGCCGGCTTCGACCTGAAGGCGGCGGCCGAACGGCGCATGTCGGAGGTCGAGGACTGGGAACGGCAGATGCGCCTCCAGTTCGACTTCATCATGCAGTTCTGGCGGGCGAAGACGCCGACGCTGTCCGCCGTCCACGGCTACTGCCTGGCCGGCGCGTTCGAGCTGATGCTGGCGACCGACATCACCGTGGCGGACGAAGGCGCCCGCTTCGGCGAGCCGGAGGTGCGCTTCGGCACCGGCATCGTCGCCATGCTGCTGCCGTGGATCACCGGCCCGAAACAGGCGAAGGAACTGCTGCTGACCGGCGAGGACCGCCTGTCCGCCGCCGACGCGCTGCGCATGGGCATCATCAACGCCGTGACGCCGGAGGGCGGCGCGCTCGCAGCCGCGGTCGAGAAGGCGCAGGTCATCGCCCGCGCCTCCGCCCGCTCCGTCGCGCTCACCAAGCGGGCGATCGGACAGACCTATCAGACTATGGGCCTCGACGCCGCGCTCCAGGCCGGTCTCGACATCGACGTGCTGCTGAACGCCGGCGGCGGCCCCGAAAAGCGCGAGTTCGCCCGCATCCGCGACGAACAGGGCCTCAAGGCCGCCATCGCCTGGCGCGACGCCCGCTTCCGGAGCTGACCCGAGGCCCGCTCCCATCCCATCCGCGCTTCGCCTACGATCCTCTGAATCAGATCAGAGGAAACACGCATGATGGATGGAGCAGGCCGGTTCGCCGGCAAGGTGGCTGCGGTGACGGGGGCGGCCTCCGGCATCGGCCGCGCGATCACGGAGCGGTTGGCGGCGGAAGGCGCGCGCGTCGTCGCGACGGACGTGAACGACGCAGCGCTGGAACGGCTCCAGGCGACGCTCGGCGACCGCGGCGCGACGCTTCGAGCCGACGTAACGGTCGAGGCCGACATGGCGGCGATGGTCGAGACGGCGGTCGAACGCTTCGGCGGCCTCGACCTCGCGTTCAACGTCGCCGGCGCCTCGCGCCCCGGTTATATCGTGGACCTGGACGAAGCGGACTGGGACTTCACGGTCGACCTCTGCCTGAAGGGCGTCTTCCTCGCCATGAAGCATGAGGCGCGGGCGATGACCAAACCGCCGAAAGGCGCCGCGCCCGGCGGCGCCATCGTCAACATCGCCTCGCTGAACGCCCATGTCCCGATGCATGCCGGCAGCGCCTATGCGACCGCTAAGGCCGGCGTCGAGATGCTGACCCGCAACGGCGCGCTCGAACTGGCGCCCTCGGGCGTGCGCGTGAACGCCGTGCTGCCCGGCCTGGTCGAGACGCCGCTGACCAAGGCGCACTTCGCCGACCCGGAGCGCCTCGCCGCCTTCAACGCGCGCATCCCGATGGGCCGGCCCGCCCAGCCGGCAGAAATCGCCGGCCCCGCCCTCTACCTGGCCAGCGCCGACGCTGGCTATGTCAATGGCGCGAGCCTGCTCGTCGACGGCGCCTGGGCGGTCAGCGGCTATCCCGACATGCGGCCGTTCCGGGGCCCCGTGCGCTGGCTGGAGGACGCATGATGCAGGCATTGGTGTTCGACGGGCCCGGTCAGCCGCTCCGGCTGGAAGACAGACCGCCGCCCGAAGCCCAGCCGGGCGAGGTGATCGTCAAGGTGGCCTATTGCGGCGTCTGCGGGTCCGACCTGCAGGGGACGGAGCCGGGGCCGTTCCAGCTTCCGCCCGGAGTCGTGCTCGGCCACGAGTTCGCGGGCGAGGTCGCGGAGAGCGCGGCCGCCGGGATCGCTGTCGGCGACCGCGTGATCGGCGTGCCGCTCGCCCCCTGCGCCGACTGCGGCGGCGTCGCGGGCGCCTGCCGGGACGGCCTCGGCATCCTCTGCCCGAACACGCGCATCGTCGGCCTCGCGACGTCGGCGCCCGGGGCCTATGCCGAATACGTCCGCCTGGGCGCGCCGCAGATCCTGCCGGTCCCAGCCGATCTCCCGCTCGACGCCGCGGCGCTGGCGGAGCCGCTCGCCGTCGGCGCCCATGCGGTCGGACTGGCCGGGCCCCTGCTCGGCCGGCGCGTCCTGGTCCAGGGCGCGGGGCCGATCGGGCTCGCCGTGACCGCCTTCGCGGCGGCGGCCGGCGCCGGGCGGATCGTCGTCAGCGAGATCGATCCCGTCCGACGGGAGCGCGCGGCCGCCTTCGGCGCGACGGCGCTGGTCGACCCGGCGGCGGAAGACCTCGCCGCCGCCTTCCAGGCCGCCGCCGGCGGGCCGCCCGAAACGATCTTCGAGTGCGTGGGCGTTCCGGGCATGCTGCGCGCATCGATCGACCTGGCCGCGGTCCGGGGCCGCATCGTCGTCGTCGGCGTCGTCCGACAGGAGGACTGCCTGCTGCCCCGCATCGCCATTCGCAAGGAACTGGCCGTCCAGTTCGCGCTGGGCTACGTGCCGCGTGATTTCACGCTCGCCCTCGACCTCCTGGCGAAACGGCCGGCGCTCGCCGAGGCGATGATCACCGCCCGCGTCGGGTTCGCCGAGTTGCCGGACCTGTTCGAAGAGCTCCGCCGGCCCAATCCGCACGGCAAGGTCCTGTTGCAGCCCGGTTGATCCGGACAGACAGGAACGACCTAAGCTGCGACCGGACGGGCGGCGTCCTTAACCTGGGTGCGGTGCATGTGCCGGCGCACGTCCGGATCCAGCCGATTGCGGCGGTGGAGCGTGCAGCGGTTGTCCCAGATGACGAGGTCGCCCGGCCGCCACTGGTGCGACCAGACGAAATCATGCGCGTCGATGTGCGCCCAGAGCGCGTCGAGCAGCGCGTCGCTTTCCTCATCGGAGAGGCCGACGATCCAGGCGTTCGGCCGGCGCCCCAGATAGAGCGCCGTCCGCCCCGAAACCGGATGGCGAACCGCGAGCGGGTGGACGGCGCCCGGCCGGTCGGCGTTCGCATAGCTCTCGGCGAAGCCGTGCCTCAAACCGCCCGACGAGTTTCGGGTCGCGTCATGCTTGCACGAGAGACCGGCGATCCGCCGCTTCATCGCGTCCGGCAGCGCCTCATAGGCGGCGTAGAGATTGTAGAACAGCGTCTCGCCGCCTTCCGTCGGCGTCTCGACGCCGTAGAGCAGGCTCGCCTTGGGCGGCAGGTCGTTGTAGCTCATGTCCTGATGCCAGACGAGTTCGGAATTGCCGAGCCCGCCCTTGGCGACGCCGTTCTCGACGACGTTGGAGATGACCGCGATTTCCGGCCGGTCCGGGTTGTACGGCTTGCCGCTCGGGCTGATCGGCGCCTGATCGAGGTCGCCGAACCTGGCGGAAAAGGCCGCGAGCTGGTCGTCGTTCAGTTGCTGGCCGCGAAACCGGAGGACCAGGTGATCGCGCCAGGCGTCGAGCACGACCTGAAAAGCGTCCGCGTCGAGCGGGCCGGCGAGGTCGATGTTCTCGACATCGGCGCCCAAGGACGCCCCGGTCGGCCGGATCCGAATCTCGCGGTTGACGGTGTCGCTGCACATGGGCGCGCGCCTCTCTTCGAGATCTGCCTCGCTCCAGGCTAGGGGTTTGGCGAGAACGCGCAAGCGGGCGGGCGAAGCGCCTACTTGCCGCGCGGGCGCCACTTCTTCGCCTCGACCAGCGCAAAGAAATCCTCGACCAGCCGGTGCAACAGGTCCGGCTCCTCCAGGTTCACCAGGTGGCCGGTGGCCGGCGCGACCGCCAGCCGGATCGCCGGGCTGGCCCGCTTCAGGAACATTCCCGACTCGACGGCGACGCCGTCCTCGTCGCCGACGACGACCAGGCCCGGCGTCTTCATCCGGGCGAGCTTCTTCTCCAGGCCGAACAATGACGGCCGCTTCGCCATCACGTGCCGGGTGACCATGGCGTTGCCGGCCGCCGAATGGTTCATGAACCGCGCCCGGAACTCGGCGAACGCGCGCGGGTTCTTGCGCTTCAGTTGGATGCGGTTGTCGGCGACGCTGAGGCCTTTCAGCACCTCCGCGAGGCCGCCCTCCTCGTAGAGCTTCGCCCGCGCTTCCGCCTTCTCCTTGAAATCCGCCTGGCGCGGATCGCCGCCGCTGCCGATGCCGATCATGGTCAGCGACAGCGCCATCTCGGCATAGCGCAGGCCGAAATCGAGCGTCGTGCGCGAGCCCATCGAGCAGCCGACGATATGCGCCTTGTCCAGCTTGAGCGCGCGCATCACCGCCGCCACGTCGTCCACGGCCTTGCCGTGCGAATAGGCCCGCGCCGCGGTCGGCACGTCGGACGGCGGATATCCCCGGGCATTGAACGCGACGCAGCGATAGCGGCGGCTGAAATGCTGAATCTGCTTCTCCCAGCTCCAGAGATCGCCGGAGAACTCGTGCACGAAGACGATCGGCACGCCCGATCCCGCCGTCTCGTAATAGAGCCGCGCCCCGTCGGACTGAACGTAAGGCATGACGCTATCCCCCTGTTGTCCTGCGTCGGAGCGTAGCATGGCCCTCAGACAGCGGCCCGACCAAGGCCTGCGCCGACCTTCGCTGCATTGCAGCACTGGATGCCGCGCCGCAATGCGGCGATACTCGTGGCGTTGAGGCATGGGGAGCGGCCGAGGAAAGCAATGCGAGGACGCGCGGAAATCGCGGGCGGCGGCATTGCCGGCCTGGCGACGGGCCTGGCGCTGGCGCGGCGCGGCTGGCAGGTGCGCGTCCACGAACAGGACTCTGACCTCCGCATCCTCGGCGCCGGCATCTACATCTGGGAAAACGGCCTGAAGGTGCTGGAGGCGCTGGGCGTCCTGGATGCGGCGATCGCGGGCGCGCTGCCGGTTCGGCGGCGGGAGCGGCGCGGCCCCGACGGCCGGCTGATCGGCGCGGAGGATTTCGGCGGGCCGGGCGCGCGCCTCTACGTGCCGCTCCGCCGTTCGCTGCTGACCGCGCTCGCCGACGGGCTCCGCGACGCCGGCGGCGAGATCGTCTTCCGCTCGCGCGTGACCGCCGCCAGTGCGGACGGCGAAATCGAGTTCGCGGACGGCGGCAGCGCCGCGGCCGACCTCGTCATCGGCGCCGTCCTCATCCCCGGCGCCGCCGCGCCGAAGCTGGTCAAGCGGACC
>DAINCG010000263.1:0-6911 GCA_036732525.1 Pseudomonadota bacterium
GTCGGCGAGCCAGGCTTCCGACGTCGCGAGCGCATCGCGCGGCCCCACGACGACACGGGCGGCCTCGGGCTCCAGCCGGACGACGTAATAGGGGGCCGCCGCGCCGGTCAGGACCAGGCCGCGGCGCTGGCCGACGGTAAAGTTGATGACGCCCTGGTGGCGGCCGAGCACGCGGCCTTCCAGGTCGACGATCTCGCCGGGCTCGATCGCGCCCGGGCGGAGCTTCGCCACGACGTCCTGATAGCGCCCGTTCGGCACGAAGCAGATGTCCTGACTGTCCGGCTTCTCCGCGACCGCGAGGCCAAAGCGCCGGGCATGCTCGCGGGTCGCGTCCTTCGACATGCCGCCCAATGGAAAGCGAAGGAAGGCGAGCTGGTCCGGCGTCGTCGCGAACAGGAAATAGCTCTGGTCCTTCGACGGGTCGGCGCCGCGATGCAGCTCCGGCCCGGCCGGTCCCATCTTCCGTTGGACGTAGTGGCCGGTCGCGAGCGCCGCGCCGCCGAGGTCGCGCGCCGTCGCCAACAGGTCGCTGAACTTGACGGTCTGGTTGCAGCGCACGCACGGGATCGGCGTCTCGCCGCGGAGGTAGCTGTCGGCGAAGTCGTCCATCACCGCTTGCCGGAAGCGGCTTTCATAGTCGAGCACGTAGTGGGGGATGCCGATCCGGTCCGCCGCCGTCCGTGCGTCGTGGATGTCCTGGCCCGCGCAGCAGGTCCGCCCGGTCGGGACGGCGGCGCCATGATCGTAGAGCTGGAGCGTGATCCCGACGACGTCGTAGCCCGCCTCCTTCAGGAGGGCGGCCGTCACCGTGCTGTCGACGCCGCCGGACATGGCCACGACGACGCGGGTCGCGCCGGGCGCGCCCTGCAGGCCGAGATCGAGGTCGGGGAGGGCGGACATCGGCGTCGCCTCAGGGCTTCTTGAACGCCGGGCCGTCGAAGCGGCCGACGGTCGCGATCTCCGCGACCGGCTTCCGGCGGAGCTTGGTCAGCTGCTTTTGCGGCTGGCCGAGCGGAACGACGGCGGCCACGGCGAAATGCGCCGGCGCGCCGAGCAGCGCCTGCAGCTTCGGTTCCTCCGCGATCGGCAGCGTCGTGATCGTGCCGCCGAGCCCGGCCTGCCGGGCCGCCAGCAGCACGTTCCAGACGAAGGGGTAGATCGAGGCGCCGCTGATCATGCCGACCCGGTCGAGATACTGGTCCATCGAGGCGACGACGCGGAGGTCGACCAGGAAGACCAGCACGACGGGCGCGCGCCGGAAGCTTTCCGTCAGCTGCGCCGGCGGGACGGTTGCGGCGATGTCGGCTTCGGACGCCTTGGTCGGGATGACGGCGTTCCAGGGATTCTCCCCGGCTTTGATCTGGGCGGCGTAGCGCTTCGCCGCCGGGGCGGCGAGTTCGGCGAGCGCGTCCTTCGTCGTCGCCTCCCGGACGATGACGACGCGATTGCCCTGCCGGTTGCCGCCGCTCGGCGCGAAGCGGGCGACGTCCAGGATGTCGAACAGCGTCGCGTCGGAAACGGGCGCGTCGGTGAAGTCGGCGGCGAAGGTCGTCCGCATCACGTCGTTCAGCTCCATCCCGCGTCCTCCCTCAAGGGTACTTGCACCGGTCGGCGGAGACGACGACGAAGCCCCGTGTGCCGGTGACGATATTGAACCGCCATTCCGTTCCGCCCATGACGACGCCGTGCGACAGCGGCAAGAGGCCTTTCGCCTCCGTCGTCTGGCCGCCGACGCGGGTGAAGCGGATCTCGACCGGCTTCGCCGGGTCGAACCAGCCCTGCGGCCGGCCGTCGCTGCCCGTCGCCGGCTCGCCGATGCCTGTCACGACGATCGAGGTGTTGTTGAAGCCGACCCAGTTGTTCTTCCCGCGGTCGCCGTGGGTGCGCAGGATGAAGCGCTTGGTGTCGGGATTGTTGGCGCATTCGTTCGAGGCCTTCGCCTCGCGGATGACGAAGCCCAGGCGGTCCGGCGGCACGCCGTTCTCGAGCTGGGCGCTCAACAGCTTGAACAGCTCCTGCGCCTCGCCAGTCGGCACGTCCTGCTGATAGCGTTGGCTCCATTCCGCGACCTGGCCCTTGGCGCCGCGCAGCTGCGCCTTCAGGTTCTGGTTCTCCGCGTCCAGGCTGTTCAGCTGGCCCTTCAGACTGGCCAACTCCTCCTTCAGGCTGCGGGTCTCGCGCTGCGCGAACGCCGTTCCGGTCTCGTAGGCAAAGAACCCCAGCATGACCAGCGCGACGAGGACGGCTGCGAACTTCATCAGCGCCATGCGCTGCTTGCGTCGCTGCCGACGTCGGCCTTCTCTCAAACCTATCGCCATAAGATCGGGCGCGCTTCCTTCGCTGCATCGGTGGCGGGGGTTGTCGGCCGGCCGCAAATCGACGCGCCGGCAACGATCTCTAAACTATCTATGCCGCATGAAGGCCCCGCGCAAGAAATTGGGAGTTAGTACCATGTCGCTTGGAGAGGCAGCCACGGGGCGCGAACGGCGTCAGTACGAGCGGTATCCGTGCCCGCATCAGGCGCAGGCTTTCGACGGCGCCCAATGGCGCGACTGCCGCGTGCTCGACATCTCCGCGGGCGGCGCCAGCGTCCTCGCGTCGCAGAGCCCCGGCGTCGGCGCGTCGGTGACGCTCTTCGTCGAAGACGTGGCGGAAATGCCGGGCGTGGTCGTCCGGCGGACGGAAGACGGATTCGCGGTCCGCTTCGACCTCTCGCCGCTGACGCGCCATTGATCTAGTTTCCTCCCCCGAAAGACGGGGGACGCGATGGTCGCGCGCCCGGGTGCGGGAAAGCTTGGGCGCGACGCCATGGCCTTAGACGATGCAGCGCCGCCGGCTGAGACGGTCGATCTCTGCAAGCGCTTCGGCGAGGTGACGGCCGTGGCCTCAATCGACTTCCGGGTCGAGCGGGGTCAGGTCGTCGGCCTGCTCGGCGGCAACGGCGCCGGCAAGACGACGACCATGTCGATGCTGATGGGCCTGCTGACGCCGACGTCCGGCGACGCCCGCATCTTCGGCGTCGACGCCGCGAAGCGCGACCCGGCTGCGCTCGCCCGCATCAATTTCTCCTCGCCCTATGTGGAGATGCCGGGCCGGCTGACGGTCTTCGAGAATCTCGAGATCTATGCCCGGCTGTTCGGCGTCCGCCGGCCGGCGGAGCGCATCCGCGCGCTGGCTCGCGACCTCGAACTCGACCCCTTCCTGCACCGCATGACCCGCACGCTGTCGGCCGGTCAGAAGTCGCGCTCGGCGCTTGCCAAGTCGCTGGTGAACGAGCCGGAGCTGCTGCTGCTCCACGAGCCGACCGCCAGCCTCGACCCCGACACGGCCGATTGGGTGCGCGGCTATCTGGAGACCTATCAGGCCAGGACCGGCGCCGCGATCCTGTTTGCGTCGCACAACATGCCCGAGGTCGAGCGGCTCTGCGACGAGGTCCTGATGATGCGGGCCGGCGGCATCGTCGACCGCGGGGCGCCCCAGGCGCTGATCGCCCGGCATGGCCGCCGCAATATGGAGGAGGTGTTCCTCGACATCGCCCGCGGGCGACGGCAGGAGGCGGCAGGATGACTGATACGCCTCTCTCGAACGCGCCGGTCCTCGGTCCCTGGGGGCGGGTCGCGGCAATCTGCCGGCGGCACTACTACCTCTACCGCGGGTCCTTTCCGCGCATCGTCGAGCTCGGCTACTGGCCGCTGATGCAGATCTTCCTGTGGGGCTTCATCACCCAGTTCCTGCAGCAGCACTCGACGCTGATCGCGCAGGCGAGCGGACTGCTGCTCGCGGGCGTGCTGCTCTGGGACGTCATGTTCCGGGGGCAGCTCGGCGTTTCGGTCTCTTTCCTGGAGGAGCTTTGGGCGCGCAATCTGGGGCAGATGTTCGTCTCGCCGCTGAAGCCGTCGGAGCTTGCGGCCGGGCTGATGGCGGTCAGCTTCGCGCGGACGGTGATCGGGCTCGCGCCGGCGGCGCTCGCGACCTGGCTGCTCTACGCCTTCGCGATCACCGACATCGGCCCGGGCCTCGTCGCGTTCTTCTTCCTGCTGCTGGCGTTCAGCTGGGCGATCGGCCTCGCGGTCTGCGCCATGCTGCTGCGGTTCGGCCTCGGCGCGGAGAGCCTAGCCTGGGTGACCGTGTTCGCGCTCGCGCCGATCTCGGCCGTCTACTATCCGGTTTCGATCCTGCCGTCCTGGCTGCAGGGCGTGGCGCTGGCGTTGCCGTCCGCCCACGTCTTCGAGGGCATGCGCGCGGTCATGCTGGAGAATCGGTTCGACTGGGGCCACTTCTTCTGGGCGGCGGGCCTCGATGCCGTCGCGCTCGCGGCGGCGCTCTGGCTGTTCGTCACGGCCTTCGATTCGGCGCGTGGCGCAGGGCGCCTGCTGCAAAGCGGCGAGTAGCGCGCGGCCAGGGTGCGTCGCCAGAAACAAAAAAACGCCGGAAACACAATATGTTCCCGGCGTCTTTTGATGTGCGCTCGAAGCTGGCGATGCGCGGTCAGTCGCCGCGATATTGCCGCTCCGTCCGCTCATGCAGTTCCTGAGCTTCGATGCTCAACGTCGCGATCGGCCGGGCTTCCAGCCGCCGCACGCCGATCGGTTCGGCCGTCACTTCGCAGTATCCGTAGGACCCGTCCTCAATGCGGCGCAGCGCGTCGTTGATCTTGTTGATCAGCTTGCGGGCGCGATCCCGGGTGCGCAGTTCCAACGCGCGGTCCGACTCGACCGAGGCTCGGTCGGCGGCGTCCGCGGCGGAGGAGGTGTGCTCCCGGAGCGTCGAGATGGTGCCGGTGGATTCCTTCAGAAGCTGGTCTCTCCAATCGAGCAGGCGCTTGCGAAAATACTCTATTTGCAACGGGTTCATGAACTCTTCTTTATCCGTTGGCTTATAGTCAGGCGGCAGCGTTATCGCCATCTTTGCGTTCCCCCTAGCCCTGTTGGCTGGCGCAGTATAATTACCGCGAGGGCCGCGTCAACGCGCGCGCGCGACCTGCCGTCGCAGGTCGGTGAAAAGTTAATTTTCGGTTAATGCAAAGATCAATCGAGGCCGCGTTTCGCCAGTTCGACGGCGGCGCGGAGCTCGATTTGCGCCATCAGTTCGAGCATCTCCGGATCGGCCACGGCGTCGATCTGACGGTTCAGGTCGGCCGCGAGTCGGCGGAGCTGCGCGTCGCCGATGCGTCCTTCGATCAAGGCCATATGCAGGGCTTCGAGTCGCTTCAGCAGATTGTCCGCCCGATCGTAGACGGCCTTGCGGCCATCGAGCGCATCGCCCGCCGCCTGAACGGCGAGCAGGGCCGCGACGCTTCCGACGCCGGCGGCGCCGTCGCGGGCCGCGGCTGCATTTGGGCCGTCGCCGAGATGCCGGGAGAAGGTCGCGCCGGACTTTTCGCTCGTTCGCTTGGCGCCGCCGATCCTGACACCGCGCGCCTCGCCGCCGCTGGTGATCTTCATTTGGCTAAGGCTCCCTCCGCGCGCATCGCGCGCTGCAATTCCAGCTAAATGTCGCAGGACCGTGGTCAAGAACACGTTAACGCCCGGCAGAGTGCGCCTAGTCCCGGCAAGACTTGCCGCCGAATGCGGTTCGCCAGCAACTCTCCAGAAAAAAATTACGAAAAATCATATGGATAGAATTGCCCAGGTTGGTGGCACGGCATTCGCATAGCGCCGGGCGAACGATCCGATGCGCGCAACCGAAGACGGAAAGTCCATGCGAAACCTGCTGGCCATCCTGCTGATCTGCCTCGCCGCCGCCACAAGCGGCGTCGCGGAGGCGCGTTCACGCATCAAGGACATCGTCGACTTCGAAGGCGTACGCGACAACCTGCTGGTCGGCTACGGCCTCGTCGTCGGTCTCGACGGCAGCGGCGACAATCTTGGCAGCGCGATTTTCACGCGCGAAAGCGTCGTCGGCATGCTGGCGCGTCTCGGCGTCAACACCCGAGGCGCAAATCTCCAGACCAAGAACGTGGCGGCGGTGATGGTCACCGGCGTGCTGCCGCCGTTCGCCCGCCAGGGCAGCCGCATCGACGTGTCGGTGAGCGCGCTCGGCGACGCCAAGAGCCTGCTCGGCGGCACGCTTCTGGTGACGCCGCTGATCGGCGCGGACGGCGAAGTCTATGCGGTCGGTCAGGGCCAGGTCGCCGTCGGCGGCTTCGCTGCGGGCGGGCAGGCCGAAACCATCAGCAAGGGCGTGCCGACCAGCGGCCGCATCGCCTCGGGCGCGATCGTCGAGCGGGAAGTCCCGTTCGAACTTGACGGCATGTCCAAGGTGCGGCTCGCGCTACGCAATCCCGATTTCACCACCGCTCGCCGCGTCGCGGCCGCGGTCAACGGCCGGCTCGGCGGCGGCGCCGCGCGCGCGCTCGACCCCGGCACGGTCTCGATCGACCTCGCCGTGCTCGGCAATCCGGACCCGGTCACCGCGATCGGCCAGATCGAGCAGCTTGAAGTGACGCCCGACACCCCCGCGCGGGTGATCGTCGACGAGCAGACCGGCGTCATCGTCATGGGCGAGAACGTCCGCATCTCCACCGTCGCGATCGCGCAGGGCAACCTCACGATCCGCGTCACCGAAACGCCGCAGGTATCTCAGCCGAACCCGTTCTCCGAAAATGGCCAGACCGTGGTCGTGCCGCGGACGACGGTCGACGTCCAGGAAGATGCCGATCGCAAGCTCGGCGTGCTTACGGACGGCGTCAGCCTGCAGGAGCTCGTCAACGGTCTGAACGCCCTCGGCGTCGGCCCGCGCGACATGATCTCGATCCTTCAGGCGATCAAGGCGGCCGGCGCGCTGCACGCAGAAATCCAGGTGATGTGATGGACGCGCTCGCGATCAAGAACGCCGGCGGCGCCGCAAACGGCCTGCCGACCCTTGGCCGCCATGCGGGCGACCGGGCGGCGATGCGCAAGGCGGCCGAG
>DAINCG010000264.1:0-2524 GCA_036732525.1 Pseudomonadota bacterium
CGGCCGGCATGCCGTGCCGCGCGAGCGCGCGCAGGAAATTCATCTCGTCGAGCGCCGGAAAGGCCCGCGCCCCGCCCAGCATGACGACGGTCCAGCCCCGAGCGGCGGCCCAGCGCGCATATTCCGCGAAGGCGCCGGCCGTCGCGTCGTCCGCTGCCGCGGACCCGGCGATGACCAGACGCTTCTCGCGCTGCTGGGGCAGTCCGGGGCGCATCTGCCGCGCCGTCAGCGGCAGGCTGTCAAAGGCGAGCGCGCCGTCGACGCCAATGCTCGCCATCAGCCGGTGGCAGATGTGTTCCCGGAATGCCGTGTACTCCAGCGTATCGTAGACACGCTTGTAGAGGCCGTTGGCGACCGGGTCGGTCACGCGCGCGGCGTCTTCGGGATAGCAGGAGTGGTTGACGATCTGGACCCGCTTGCCAAGCCGGGTCGCAGCCGCATAGGCCACGTAAAGCAGCGCCAGGACATTATCCGAAAGGCCGTGCAATGTGCCTTCGCCATTGACGACGACGCGGTCGGCTTCCGCAATCTGGCGGATCAAGGCCGGATTGGCGTCGACGAAGCGCGCGAAGAAGTAGGGCTCGTCGAATGCCTGCATCGTCGACGGCGCCGGCCGGGCCGCATAGACCGCGCGGATCGGCGTCGCCGCCACGTCGTAGCCGCGGGCGCGGATCTGGTCGCGAAGCGCGAGGCTCGTCGCCGTGCAGCCCCAGTGGTACCAGGCGGTCGTGTCGTTCAGCAGCAGCGCCTTCGGCCGGACGCCGTGGTTCGTCATCGCCGGCCGGATCGGGTCCGACGCGGCGGGCGGACGGCCGGTCGTCGCCGCCTCGCGCACCACGCCGGCGGCGGCGTCGATCACCGGCCCCCAGGCGCCGGGGCGATCCTGGCGAATGTGGGCGACCGATTCGTACCAGCGATTGCCTTCGTCCGCGCCGAACCAACGCCAATCCGGCTCGTAATTCAGCAGCATGCAGGTCGGCACGCCGAGCGCGCCCGCGATGTGGACGGTCGAATTGTCGATCGAGACGACCAGGTCGAGGGCCGCGACCTGGGCGGCGAAAGCGAGGGATCGATCTCCGCGTCCTCGACGATGTCGGCGCCGAAAGCCGAACGGGCGCAGGCGATCTCGTCCGCCGCCTCGCCATACTGAAGATTGACGAATCTGACGCCTGGCGTCTCGAGGATCGGCGCCCAGAGATTAAGGTCGGCGGTGCGCCGACGGCCGTTCACCGGATTGCCGCTGCGCCACGCGATGCCGACCAGCAGCGTCGTGTCCGACCCGCCGCCCAGATAGCGGGCGCGCAGCCGTTCGACCAATTCGGGGTCGGGTTTCAGATAGGCGCCGCGTGAGACGAGATCGGCGTAGGTCGGCGCCAGCCGCGTCATCAACGCGCCGCCGGGGATGCGAAAGTCGAAGTCGCCGCCCGCGAACGCCGGCAGCGGCGGGTTCTGGCTGGGGCCGACGAAGACGCCGGGGAACGACCGTTCGAACAGGCGGACCAGCCGGCCGTTGGCTTCGAGAAAGACGGCAGCGCCCCGGTCGATCAGGGTCTGCAGCATGCCGGCGTACATCACTTCGTCGCCAACGCCCTGTTCGGCGTAGACGAGGATCTTCTTGCCGGCGAGGTCCTCGCCCTGCCAGAGCGGCTGGTCGTGCGGCCGGTCCTGGTCCGCAAAAGCATCGGTCTCCCAGCGCCGCTCGTAGTTCCGGCCGCCTTCGGCGAATTTCTTGCAGCGGAACTGCGTCAGCGCCAGGCTGAGGGCGTATTTGCCGCTGTCCGGCGCAAGCGCGACCGCTCGCGCATAGGCGGCTTCGGCGCCGTCGAGGTCGCGCAGCTCCCTGCGGGCGGCGCCCAGCGTCGCCCAGAGCGATGGCATGTCGGGCGCCTGGTCGGTCGCCCGTTCCAGAACTTTGGCGGCCGCATCGTCCCGTTCGGCGAGCCAGAGCGCATTGCCGAGCGCGCCCCGGATTTCCGACCAGCCGGGGCGGCGCTCAAGCGCGCGTTCCAGCGGCTCGATCGCCGCTTCGGGATCGCCGAGTTCGATCAGCGCGACGCCCATGGCCGCCCAGCCGTGCGGGTCCGACGGCGCGTTGGTCGTCGCGGCTTCCGCCGCTTCGAGCGCGCGCTCGTGCTGGCCGATCGCGTTCAACGCCATCGCGACGACCGCGTCGGCGCATGCGGCCTCGGCGAGGCCGTCCGCCATCGCCCGATCAAGATGCCCGGCGCCGTCCTTGCGCGGCGCGCGGCCGCCGAGCGCGGCGGCGATCTCCGCGGTCTCCGCTTCCGCGGCGGCGGCGTCGCCCAGCTTGTGCAGGATCTGTAGAAGATTCACGCGCGCGCTCAACATGTCCGGCTTGAGGGCGAGAACGCGGCGATAGGCCGAAGCCGCCGCGGCGTGATCTTCCGCCCTGGCGAGCGTGTTGGCATGGGCCAGCTGCGCGCTCGCATTGTTCGGCGCGAGCCGGGCCGCTTCGGCGGCGGCGGCGGCGGCCCCTGGATAGTCGCCGAGAACCGAACGGCTC
>DAINCG010000264.1:2586-6363 GCA_036732525.1 Pseudomonadota bacterium
GCGCACGGCGGCGCGGTTGACGCGCATCCAGGCGGCGTCCGGCGCGGCCAGGATCGAGCGCTCGATCATCGAGAGCCCCTCCTGGACGCGGCCCTTGCGCACCTTGACGAGGCCCAGCAGGTGCAGCGCCTCGGCGTTCTTGACGCGGACCGGATCGATGTCCTGAAGAATGGCCTCGGCTTCGTCGAGACGGCCCGCCTCGAGCAGGCCGGCCGCCTTGCGGACGTCCGACTGCCGGCGTTTCGCTGCCGAGTCGGCCGATCCGCCTGCGCCCGGTCCACCTGCGCTTGGTGCGCCTCGCTTCGAATTCCGCCGCTTCGCCATAAGCTTCTCCCGCGGGCAATAGGGTCCCGCCAGGGTGGAAGATGCTCAGATCATGGTTAACAGGGCCTTGCGGCAGGCCCATTCATTAGAGCGTGAAGCGGATCGGATAGCGGCCGTTCGACATCACGTGCTGTCGGCCGATGCGGCGCGCCGTGTCGATGACGACGGGCGCGCGCAGATTGGCGGAGAGCTCGACGCCCTCCTCGTTCCGCCGGACGGAGACGATCAGCAGCGTCAGCGCGTCGCCCGGACGCACTTCGCACTGCCGATAGGCTTCCTGCAGGTCGTTCGGATCGATGACCCCAGCGGCGGCCGCCGCTTCGGTCACGATGAAGCCGAGTTCCGGGTCATCGAGGCTTTGCAGCAGCTTGAACCGTTCCATACCGGCGTTCGGCAGGTTCAGCACCGCATAGCGGCTGCGGCCTTCGAAGCCCAGCATCCCGCGCGGAAACGTCAGGACGTTTCCGTCGTGGATCTCGACTTTGCCGATCCGGCTGTCGATGGTCCGGGTCCGCTGCTGCGGCTCCGGGCGCTCGGTCATGACGGGCATTGGCATCGCGCTCATGGTTTCAATCCCAAGTGTTACGGGAGAGGTTCCTCAGGAACCGTTAACGACAGCGGACTCGCATTAGAGATACGTGGTCAGCGAGACTTGGCGGAGGCGGGCGAGCGCCGCCAGAGAGGCCTGCATCTGCGCCTGCTCTTCGCTCAGCCGCGAGACGGCTTCCGCGAAATCGACGTTCTCGATGTCGCTGACGCTCTCGTCGAGCGCGAGCGTGAAATCGCCGAGGCGGGCGGTCTCCTCCTCCAGCACGGCGCGGGAACCGCCGATGCGGCCGCGCACGTCCGGCAGCCGGTCGATCGCCTGGTTGATCAGGTCGAGCGCCCGGTCGATGCGCTGTTGGGCGGACGCCGTGTCGGTGACGTTCGTCGTCTCGGCGATCTTCAGGCCGCGCACGAGGTTCTCGAAGCCGGCGTCGGACGCGGTCACGCCGTAGTCGATCGAGAGCGTGTCGCTCGCGCGGTGGCGCAGGACCTGACTGTCGCCCTTGTAATAGAAAGAGTCGGCCGTGCCGGCGAGGAAGTCGCCGTCCGCCGGCAACAGTGAGAAATCGACCGGGTCGGCGTCCGTCCGGGCGCCGGCGAAAAGCGTGCGGCCGTTGTGTTCGCTGTTCAGGAGACCGGCCAGCGAGTCGAGGAAGCCTTGCATCCGACCCTGGAGGTCGAGCTCCGCCGCATTGCCGTCGTGTCCGGCGTTCACCAGCAGGGCGCGGGCTTCCGACGCGATCTCCATGGCCTGCGCCACGACGGTTTCCATCTTCTGCAGGCGCAGGTCGACGACGCCGTTGTTCGAGACGAACCGGTCGACCTTCGCCCGCTCGGTCTCCAGCGAGATGAGACGCTGCGACTCGCGGCCGAGGGACGCGTATTCCTGGCCGACCTTGCCGGTCGAGATCTGGACCTGCACGTCGCGCGCGCGGCCGATCGACTGATTGAGATTCGCCAGCATCAACGAATGGCTGGCGGCGTCCGATACCCGAGTCATTGGCCGATCCCTCCTGGGTCAGCAGAGTTGGACGAGGATGTTTCCGACATGCGGCGCGCGCCTCGCCCTAGCGCTTCATCTGGACGAGGGTCTGCATCATCTCGTCCGCTGTGGTGACAAGGCGCGCTGACGCGCTGAACGCGGTCTGCAGCACCAGGATGTTCGCCAGTTCTTCGTCGATGTTGACGCCGGTCGTATCGGTCAGGCGCGTCTCGAACTGGCCGACGAGGGCCTCTTCGAACTTCAGCCGCTCGCCTTCTTCGGCGGCGAGCTGACTGTTCAATCCGACGATCTCGGCGGCGTACTCGTTCAGCGGCTTGTTGATCGGCGGCAGGCCGCCGGTCGCCGGAATGGCGCGCGGCGCGCTGAGCGTTGCAGCGACCTCCGCCATGATCCGGCCGTCGCCGATGGCGATCGCGCGGTCCGTTCCCGGAACCGGGGCCACGGCGCCGTCGGCCAGGCGGCCACGGGAGATGAACTCCGGATTGCTGACGAGGTCGGAGCGGACCTTGACGATCCCGGAAATGTTGTCGGCGTTGTCGCCCGTCACATTGCCCGGCGTCTGGAAGAAGTCGTTCAGGCCGAAGAAGTTGGAGAAGCCGGAAAAAGCGACCGGGCCGGACCCGTCGTCGAAGCTGATCGCGGCGTCCGCCCCGTTGTTGAGGTCGACCATGCCGATCCCGTTGGCCGGGTCCGCTGCACTGACGACCAGCGCGCCGCCGACGATCGAAGCCGATCCGTCCGCGCCGAGCCCGGCGTCGATCGCCGCGGCCAGGTCGTCGATGGTGTAGGTCCCGGCGGGAAGATCGAACGTCGCGACCGTCAGGCCGGAGGAGTCCGTAATCGCGAATCTGACGTCGCTGCCGATCGTCACCTGGTCCGTCGCCGTGTCGGCGAATGTGCGAGAGCCGGAAAGCGTGGCCGCGGCCGGCAGGCCCATGCCGCGATTGTGCGCGGCGTTGACGATGTCCCGCGTGTTCTGGGTCAACGCGTCCATCTGACGGTGCAGGTTCGGCAGCACGCTGTCGCGCACTTCCAGAAGACCCTTGATGCGCCCGTCACGGATCGAGGACTGGATCGAGACGCCGTCCGGCCGCTCGATCTGGCCGAAGGTCGCGCCGACATATCCCGCCGCCGAAGACGAGTAGGACAGGAAGGTCGGCTTGCCGTCGAGCAAGATCGTGGAGTCGCCGGTCAGAATGACGGTTTCGCCATTGCTGCGCTCGAAGGTCTTGATGTTGATCTCTGTTCCGATGCGCTTCAGCGCGAGATCGCGCTGATCCATCAGGTCGCCGGCGTCGTCGCCGGTGATCCGGGCGCCGGCGATTTTCTCGTTCAGGTCGGCGACGAGCGCCAGGTCCTCGTTGAGAGCGGCGACGGCGTTCTCGATTTCGAGGTCCGCCTGCACGCGAAGCCGCTGGATCTCGTCCGAAATCGCGTTCAGGTCGCGCACGTAGACCAGCGCCGCGTCGACAAGGGACGCTGCGGCCGTGGAGCTTTCCGGCTCGACCGCAAGCGACTCCATCCGCTCCGCCATCGTCGCCAGCCGCTGGCCGATCGAACTGTCGGTCGAGAGCGTGCCGAAGAGATCCTGCGTGTTGCCGAGATAGCGGTCGCGCACCTCTGACCGACCGAGGCCGGCGACTTCGGTTCGCACCTGCTGCGTCAGGAACTGATTGGCCGCGCGCTGGATGTCGATGATCTTGACGCCCGCCGGCCCGGCGTCGCCCGTGAAGTTCGGGGCGCGCACCACCGTGCGGCGGCTGTAGCCCTCCGTCGTCGCATTGGCGATGTTATGCGACGCGATCTCCAGCCCGCGCTGGTTGACCTGCAGGCCGGATACCGCGTTGTTGAGTGCGGACGTAAGGGTCATCTCGAGCGTTCCTGGCGCGCCGGGTTAGAGCTGG
>DAINCG010000264.1:6410-6887 GCA_036732525.1 Pseudomonadota bacterium
CCCTGGGCCGCCTTGGGCATGGCGGGGCCGTAGCCCGGCCGGCGATTCGCCTCGACCGCGGCCCGGGCCAGGGCGTCGACCAGCCGTCGGTTCGCTTCCGCGGCCGAGCGAAGCTGCGCGACGTTGCTGTCGATGGCGGCCTGGAGCTGGCGGGTGGCCTGCTCCAGTTCTTCCTTCAGCGCGGGCCCGACCGATGCGCGCAGCATCGGCTGCGACTGCAGCGCCTGCAGGCGCGCCTCGTAGGACCGGATCTGGCGCGCCTTCTCGCCGCGCATCCGCTCCAAACAGCCCACGTCGCCGCGCTTCAACGCGGCGACTTCCGCTTCGAGCGTGGCGACAAGGCGGCTGGTCGCGACGACCACCTCCGCCACGAGGCCGCTGGCATTCTTTTGTGTCACTTTTCTACCTTCCCTGTGCTTCGATAAGAGTGCGCATCACCGCGTCCGCGACGCCGAGACCGCCCGCCTTGGCGGCGCT
>DAINCG010000265.1:0-6798 GCA_036732525.1 Pseudomonadota bacterium
AGGGCTACGAGAACCTGCAGCGGGTGCTGTGGGGCCATGCCCGCCACCCGAATTTCGCGGGCGTGCTGATGGTCGGCCTCGGCTGCGAGGTCAACCAGATCGACTTCCTGCTGGAGGCCTATGGCATCGAGCGCGGGCCGCTCTTCCAGACGATGAACATCCAGGACGCCGGCGGCGCCCGGAAGACGGTCGACTGGGGCATGTCCATGATCCGGGACATGCTGCCGGAGGCCGCCAAGGCGGAGCGGGAAACCATCTCCGCGGAGCACCTGACGGTGGCGCTGCAATGCGGCGGCTCGGACGGCTATTCCGGCATCACCGCCAATCCGGCGCTCGGCTATGCGGCGGACCTGCTGACCCGGCACGGCGGCACGGCGATCCTCGCCGAAACGCCGGAGATCTATGGCGCCGAACACCTGCTGACCCGCCGCGCCGTCTCCGACGCCGTCGGCCGGAAGCTGATCGAGCGCATCAAGTGGTGGGAGGACTACACCGCCCGCAATGGCGGCGAGATGGACAACAACCCCTCCCCCGGCAACAAGGCGGGCGGCCTCACGACCATCCTCGAGAAGTCGCTGGGCGCCGCGGCGAAGGGCGGGACGACCAACCTCGCCGGCGTCTACAAATATGGCGAGCCGGTCGACGCCAAGGGCTTCGTCTTCATGGACAGCCCCGGCTACGACCCCTGCTCGATCACCGGCCAGGTCGCGAGCGGCGCCAATCTCGTCTGCTTCACGACCGGCCGGGGATCGGTCTACGGCAACAAGCCCTGCCCCTCGATCAAGCTGGCGACGAACACGGCCATGTACTGCAAGATGGAAGAGGACATGGACGTCAACTGCGGCCCGATCGCCGACGGCGATGCATCCGTCGAGGAGATCGGCCGCCGCATCTTCGAGAAGTTCCTCGCCGTCGCGTCGGGCGAACGCTCGAAGAGCGAGGCCCAGGGCCTCGGCGACGCGGAATTCATTCCCTGGCAGGTCGGCGCCGTCATGTAGGCGGCGCGGTCGCCAGCCTCACCTTTCGAACGGACTGCCGTCCTTGCGGGTGAAGACCCAGTTCCCGTCGGGACCTGCGGCGACTTGGATGTCGTCGTTCGGGTAGACGGCGGAATCGCCCGGAATGCGGTCGCCGATTTCCAGGTAGACCACGTCGGCGTCCGATCGATTGACCAGTTGGTGGGCGGCGCCCTGCGCGGGGAACCCGGCGCACATGCCGGGCCGCAGATCGACTTCGCCCTCCTCGGTGACCAAGGTCGGAGCGCCCTCCAGGATATAGATGAACTCGTCGGCCTTGGCATGCCGATGCATCAGGGCGGATTCGCCGCCGGGCGCGAGCCGCGTCAAGTTCACGCCGAAGTTCGACAGGCCGAAGATATCCCCGAGCTGCCGCTTCTCGCGCTTTTGCATGCGCGTCGCATAGGGCTCCGGGTAGTTGGACGCCCGGGCCCGGACCGGGACGGCGGCGGCCTCGACGGCCAGGGGTTTCTCAGACATCGGGCGCCTCCGCCATAGATCGTTACGAGGGGTTCGACACGACCGTTCCAGGCTCCCGCGAAATGTCCGTCGCATCGCTCGCGTCGTCGGCCAGCGGCGCCGGCTTCGGGGGCGCCTGCCGCGGCTCGCGGACGATCTGGATGCGCATCGGCGGGGCCTCGCCCTTGGTGTCCTCGCCAAAATACAGCGTGCGGTGCGGGAACGGAATCTCGATGCCGCGCTCGTCGAAGATGCGCTTCAGGATGGCGTTGTAGGCCCGTCCCACGCCCCACTGCTGGCCCGGCATGCACTTGATGCGGGAGCGCAGCACGACCGCGTCGGCGGCGAATGACTGGACGCCGAACCAGGTCATGTCTTCCATGATCGCGGCCTTCCACTGATCCATGCCGCGCAGTTCCTCGAACGCGTCGAACATGGCCTGCTTCGCCTTCTCGACATCCTCCCGGTAGGCGACGCCCATGTCGCAGACATAGTGGCCGAAGCCGCGCATGTTGTTGGTCACCATGTCGACGGAAGAGAACGGAATGATGTGAAAGGCGCCGTGGATGTCGCGCAGGCTGACGGAGCGGATGGTCAGGCGCTCCACCGTGCCCGTGACGCCGCCGACGCTCACCACGTCGCCGACGTTCATCGCATTCTCGAACTGAATGAAGACGCCGGTAATGATGTCCTGGACCAGCTTCTGGGCGCCGAAGCCGATCGCGAGGCCGATGACGCCGGCGGACGCGATCAACGGCGCGATGTCGATGCCGATCTCCGAGAGGACGAACATCGTCGTGACCGCGAAGACGATGATGCTGAGCGCGTTGCGGGCGAGCGTCAGCAAGGTCCGCTCGCGCGCCGACGGCACCGTCCCGAAATCCGGATTGAGACGAAAATCGATCCATGAAGAGAACGCGAGCCAGACGGCGAAAGCGCCGAGCAGCACCAGGAGCACGCTGACGATCGTGCCCGTCACCTGCGCGCCGACCTGACCGACGAGCCAGCCATGCAGATCGATAACATCGACCGTGTGCAGCGAGAACAGCATGACGGCGACGAAAATGACGATGCGCACGATCGTCAGCGCCACCGGCACGAAGGCGTTCAGGCGCCGCTCAAGCAGCGGCAGACGCTGGTTGACGTCCGAAGGCAGGCGGACGCCGGCGCGGATGGAACGTGAAATCGCGCTGATCGCGATCGCCCCGACGACGATCGCGGCCAGAATCTGCATCGAGGCGCCGATCACCGGCAGCAGGACGTCGCCCGGCCGCGCGACCACGATCAGGAAGAGCACGCCGAGATACGCGAGCACTGGCACGTGCCAGTTCCGCGCGGCGAACCGCAGGAGCGCGGGCCCCATCTGCATGTGCCGGGCGCTCAGCAGCCAGCTTGCGACGCGTTTCCGGCTGCTGACGACGAGGGCGATCATGACCATGACGGCAAGCGCCGAAACGATCAGGCCGACGCCCTGGCCGGCGAGCCAGGAGACCTGCTGCGAAACGATCGGCACGATCAGCATTTGACCGTAACCGAGAATGCTGATGGCGACGTTCAGCCAGAGGTACAGCGTCTTCGCGCCCTTGTCGGGCAGATCGACCGGCCGCAGCCCGCTCGTGTTGGGCGACAGCACGGCGCGCAACGCGACCTTGATCAGCTCGACGATCAGGAACGCATTCAAGTAGAGCGACTGGCGAATGCCGATCTGGCCGAATTCGCCGATCGCGAGCGTGGCGACGGCGTAGCCGATCGCCCAGGAGACCACGACGACCGAGGCGTCGACGATGACGGAGCCGACGATCAGGACGGCCGTCCGTCCGAAGCCGGCCAAGTCGGCCTTGTAGCCAAGACGCCGGTCGAAGCGCTTAGCGATGCGACGCAGCGTTATGAAGAGAGCGACCGTGACCGCGATAATGATCGCGAGTTCGATCAGCGCATCGACGACGACCGTCGCGGCGTCGCCCTGTACCCAGGACAACGCGCGCGGCGCGTTGCTGAGCTGCGCGGCGAAGACGGTCAGACGATCCACGACGCTTTCGACGGTCGCGCTCGTCAACTCGGCGATCCGTCGGCCGAAGGAGCGCTGTCCGCCGCCGGTTCGCACTTCGGTTTCGGCATTGTCGGCCGCGCCGGCGACATCGGTCTCTCCGCTCACGGTCTCCGCGCTCGTTCCGACGTTCTCAAGGGCCTGCAGGAGCGCCTCCCGCGTCGCGGGATCGCGGAGCGCATCCGCCAGCGCCTTCGCCTTCTCGGCCGACAGCTCCGGCGTCGGCTTTGCCCCCCCGCCGGCGTCCTGGGCGACGGCCGGACCGGCGGCCAGGAAGGCGGCGAAAAGGATGACGATCAACGACGGCAGCCTGAAGCGGCCAAAACCGAATTCGACGTGGGGCTTTTCCTGCATCGTGCCTATCTATGCGTCCATGGCTGCGTGCTCAAACACTGGCTTACTACGCACGGGCGGCCGGTTCGGTTGCGTCATAGGCCGCGTCGCACTATATCCGGCCGTTCCGCGACACGCCGTCAAGACGGGCGGCGCACGTTCCATCGGGAGAGCCAACGGTGTATTTCTTCCCGCCAGCCTATGCGCAGTCCGCCGGAGGCGCCGAGGGCATCACCGCCTTCCTGCCCTTCGTGCTGATCTTCGTCGTTTTCTATTTCCTGCTGATCCGTCCGCAGCAGAAGCGCGCCAAGCAACATCGCCAGATGGTGCAGCAGCTGCGCCGCGGCGACCGGGTCGTGACCGCCGGCGGCATCGTCGGCAAGGTCTCACGCGCGCCGGAGGAAGGCGAGGTCGAGATCGAGATCGCAGAGAACGTCCGCGTCAAGGTCGTTCGCGAAACGATCAGCCAGGTGCTGCAGAAGTCGGCGCCGCCTTCGGGGTCGCCGCCCTCGCCGGCGAACGAGGATTCGAAGAGCGGCGGCGGCCTGCTCGGCGGCCTCTTCAAGAAGTAGGCTAAGGGACGGGTCCGGGCCGGCATGCTTTATATCGAAAAGTGGAAGATCGTCCTGATCGCGCTGATCTGCGCGCTCGGCGTCGCCTATAGCGCGCCGAACGTCTGGCGCAGCGCGACGGCGATCGACGACGCCGACATCCCGGCCTGGCTTCCCTACAAGACCGTCAGCCTCGGTCTCGACCTTCAGGGCGGCTCGCATCTGCTGCTCGAGGTCGACGTCGATGCGGGCGTCCGGGCCCGTGCGGCGGCGTTCGAGGACGTGGTGCGCCAAGCGCTCCGCGGTTCGGAGATCCGCCGATCCGCGCCGGAGCGTCTGGGCGCCTCGGTCAAGTTCCGCACGCTCGATCCGGCGGAAGCCGGACAGGCCGCGGACCTCGTCCGCAACGAGGATTCGACCGCCGTCGTAACCGTCGCCGACGATGGGTCGGGCGAGATCACCGTCGGCTTCACCGAAGACGACGAGCGTGAACTGCGCCTTTCAATGCTGACCCAGACGATCGAGATCATCCGGCGCCGCGTCGACGCGCTCGGCACGAAGGAGCCGATCATCCAACGCCAGGGCGACACACGGGTCGTCGTCCAGGTGCCCGGTTTCAACGATCCGGAATTGCTGAAGGAAAGGATCGGGACGACGGCGCAGCTCGCCTTCAAGCTGGTCGATCCGAACGCCGATCCGGCGACTTTCGTGCCACGTCCCGGCTTCGAGTTGCTGGACGCGAAGGATGCCCGCCCCGGATTGCCGTCACGTTACGTGGTGCGCACATCGCCGCAGGTTCCGGGCGACCTACTGATCGATGCGCAACCTTCGTTCCAGGACAGCCGTCCGGTCGTGTCCTTCCGCTTCAACGGCGCGGGCGCGCGACGCTTCCTCGACCTCACCGGCAAGCATATCGGCGAACCGCTCGCGGTCGTCCTCGACGGCGAGGTAATTAGCGCGCCGACGATTCAGGCGGCGATCGGCGCGAACGGCGTCATCACGGGCCAGTTCAGCGTCGCCGAAACCCAGACGCTCTCGCTGCTCCTGCGGTCGGGCGCCCTGCCGGCGCCGGTCGAGTTCATCCAGGAATCGAGCGTCGGCCCCGGCCTCGGCCGCGACTCGATCGAAGCCGGCAAGATCGCGAGCCTCGTCGGCTTCGGCGCGGTCGCGGTCTTCATGATCATCGCCTATGGCCTCTTCGGCGTGTTCGCGGCGATCGCCCTCGTCTTCAACGTGGCGCTGATCGTCGGCGCGCTCTCCGCGCTGCAAGCGACGCTCACCTTGCCCGGCATCGCCGGCATCGTGCTGACCATCGGCATGGCGGTCGACGCCAACGTGCTGATCTTCGAGCGCATCCGCGAGGAGGTGCGGGCGGGCCGAACGCCGATGTCGGCGATCGACACCGGTTATCGCCGGGCGCTGACGACGATCATCGACTCGAACTTGACGACCTTCATCGCGGCGCTGCTCCTGTTCCTGTTCGGGTCCGGCCCGGTCCAGGGCTTCGGCGTGACGCTGGCGATCGGTCTGGCGACCTCCATGTTCACCGCGATCATGGTCACGCGGCTGATCGTCGTCACCTGGTGGCGGCGCAAGCGGCCCGCGACCCTGCCGATCTGAGGCGACCATGCTCCTGAGACTTGTCCCCGCCGGCACCAAGATCCCGTTCGTCCGCTACCGGCTCGCCTACTTCATCTTCTCGGGCGTGATGCTGATCCTCGCGGCGATCTCCTATACGACCCAGGGGCTGAACTTCGGCATCGACTTCCGGGGCGGCATCCTGATCGAGGTCCGCGCCAAGGACGCCAACGGCCAGCCGCGAAAGGCCGACCTGAGCGAGTTGCGCCAGAAGCTCAGCGCGCTCAACCTCGGCGACGTCGCGCTGCAGACCATCACCCCATCGATCGCGGGTAGCACCGACGTGGCGTCGGACGTTCTCATCCGCATCGAGGAACAGGCCGGCGGCACCGAGAGCCAGGTCAAGGCGATCGAGCGAATCAAGGAGGCGCTGGGGACCGGTTACGACTACCGGCGTCAGGAATATGTCGGGCCGAAGGTCGGCGACGAGCTGATCCGGGCGGGCATCATCGCCACCGTGCTCGCGCTCGGCGCGATCCTGATCTACGTCTGGTTCCGGTTCGAATGGCAGTTCGGCGTCGCCGCCGTGGTCGCGCTGGCCCACGACGTCTTGCTGACCATCGGCCTGTTCAGCGAGCTCCAGCTCGAATTCGGGCTGGCCACCGTCGCCGCGGTGCTGACCATCGCCGGCTATTCGATCAACGATACCGTCGTCGTGTTCGACCGGGTGCGGGAGAATCTCCGGAAATACAAGAAGATGCCCATGCCGGAGCTGATGAACCTCTCGATCAACGAGACCCTGTCGCGAACGTCG
>DAINCG010000266.1:0-1887 GCA_036732525.1 Pseudomonadota bacterium
AGGCCGAGGCTCCCTTCGATCGGATCGAGATCGTGTGCGAAGGCGCCGTAGTCCGCGCGAATGCGCCGGTAGCCGGACTGCAGCTCAAGCTCCTCGGCCACGCGCAGGCGAATGACGCCCTCCAGCGTCAACAGCCATCGGCCGTCCTCCAGCTTTTCGTGCTCCACGATTCGACCGAGGCAGGCGATGTCGTAGAGCGCGGGCTGCAGCTCCTGCGCTTCGGGCGAACGCGGCTGGATCATGGCGATCATGCCGTCGCCGTTCATGGCGTCCTCGGTCATCGCGCGGTAGCGCGGCTCGAAGATATGCAGCGGCAGGCGCGCGCGCGGCAGCAACAGCACGCCCGACAGCGGAAAGACCGGCGTGACCGCCGGCAGCGCGACCGCTCGCGGCTCGTCGCTCACCAGACAGCGTCCCCGATCATGAGAACAACATCGACGACAGGCGACGGCGGGCCGAAGAGGTCGCCGGATCGGTCGGCCCCCACGCCTCGAAGAACTTCACGAGCTGCTTGCGTGCGGCCTCGTCGTTCCACTGCCGGTTCGCCGCGACGATCTCCAGCATCGCGTCGCTCGCTTCCTCGTTCATGCCGGCGGCGAAATAGGCCATGCCGAGATCGAAGCGCGCCTGCCAGTCCTTCGGATCGGCTTCGACGGCGGCCTTCAGCCGTTCCACTTCGCCAAGATCGGCGGCGCCCGTCTCGCTCGCCAGATCGAGACCGGAGACCGCGGCCGCGACGAAGGCGTCATTGCGCGCGTTGAGCGGGATCTGATCGACGAAGCTCCGGGCGTTCTCCAGGTCGCCTTCCGCCAGCGCGGCGCGAGCCAGCCCCGCAAGCGCGATCGGGTTCTCCGGCTCGTGCTGCAGCACCTGGGCGAAGATCGCGGCCGCCGTCGGCCAGTCGCCGGCTTCGCCCGCCGCCTTCGCCTCTTCGACGGCCTCCTCGATCGGGCTCTTGACCTCGCCGCCGACCAGACGCTCGACGAACGCCCGCACCTGGCTTTCCGGAACCGCGCCCTGGAAACCGTCGATCGGCCGGCCCTGCTTGAAGCCGTAGACCGTCGGAATCGACTGGATACGCAGCTGCTGGGCGATCTCCGGGTTCTCGTCGATATTGATCTTGACCATGCGGACCTTGCCCTGCGCGGCGTTCACCACCTTCTCCAGGGTCGGCGTCAGCTGCTTGCAGGGGCCGCACCAGGGCGCCCAGAAATCCACGATGACCGGCGTCTGCATCGAACCTTCGATGACGTCGGCCATGAACGACTGCACATCGCCATCCTTGATCAGCGCCGCAGCCTGGTTCGGCGCGCCCGCTCCGCCTTGCAGAATCTCCATCGCTCGCATCTTCCCGATATTCGACCTCCGCCCTCCGGCGGCTCGCCCCGAACATGGGCGAGCGCGCCGCCGCTGGCAAGGCGCGTTCTGCTTTGCAAAATGCGACGCGTTCTGCGCTCCGGCGGGCCATTTTGCGCGGCCCAATCGCCGGCCGGCCCGCTGAAAACACGGAATTCCGCGCCTTTCGAGGGCGTAAGCCCAAGGTTTGCGCGGGATTCAGCCAACCGGCCCGCCCGTTGCGCCAGCCGCGTTCGCCATTGGCATAACCCTTGCTCCCAAAGGGCTGAACCCATCATCCGCCCCAAGGAGCCCGGGTCATGCTCAATCAGATGCATATCGCGAACCCGACCGTCGGCGTTGTCGAAGACGGCGCGGAAGCCGTTCATCGGATCACGGTCATCGGCGGCGACGCGCTGTTCCGCCACGGACTGGAACAGGTGCTGGCAGGCTTCGGCTTCAAGATCATCCAGGAGGACGATCAGCCGATCGACCTGGCGCTGATCGTCGCCGACGGCCTGACGCCGCCGGCGCTCGCCCGGGTCGTCCACG
>DAINCG010000266.1:1928-6790 GCA_036732525.1 Pseudomonadota bacterium
CGGCGGGCGTGCTCGCCGAGCCGGGCGCGGGCGACCTCTCCGCTGCGCTCCGCGCCGGCCTCGACGGCCTGCTCGCCCGGAGCATGTCGCCGGAGGCGCTGCGTCGCTCGATCGAACTCGTCCTGCTCGGCGAGAACGTCTTCCCGACCCGCGTCGCCGAAGCGTCAGTCAATCCGGCCGACGAGGACGACGTCGCCGACGCCCTCGGCGTCAGCGTCCGCGACCTGTCGATGCTGCGTCTCCTGGCCAAGGGCCTGTCGAACCGGGCGATCGCAACCCGTACGGGCCTGCCCGAATCGACCGTGAAGTCCCAGGTCCGCCAGGCGCTCGCGCGCATCGGCGCACAGAACCGCACGCAAGCGGCGCTCTGGGCGATCGAACACGGCCTTGAGGAAGAGGGCGGCAAGTCGTCGTGACCCCAAAGCCCTCGCGAAAGGCGACGACCGCGCCGCCGCACGGCGCCGGCCGCGATGGGCCGGACCGAACCCAACCGAACAATTCAACCGGATTGAAACTGGAGATCACCATGCTTGGCCAGACCAACAACCGGACAGGAAAGAACGAGCGCCGGGCGGTCATCGCCGCGACCGATATGGAGACATCGGGCGTCCTGATCGTCGGCGGGGACATGCTGTTCCGCGAGGGCCTGAAGCGGCTGCTCCAGACTGCGCCGTTCGACGTCGCCGGCGAAGCTGAGCGCCTGGCCGATCTGGAGGGCGCAAAGGCGGCCGGGGCCGATCCGGACATCTTCGTCGTCGTCGACGCGCCGGCCGACCCCCGGGCCGACTGGATCGGCGAGGTGCGCAAGCTCTGGCCGGAATGCCGCATCGTGACGCTGACCAACGGGGCGGACGAGCAGTTCGTCTCCGCCGCGCTCCGCGCGGGCGCGGACGGCTGCCTGTTCAAGGACATGTCGCCGGCGGCCCTGGTGCAGGCGATAAACTTGGTCGCGCTCGGCGAGAACGTCGCGCCGCTGCGCATGGCGCGCAGCCTGGCCGAAGGCGGCCGCGGCCGGCCCGCAACCGTCGGCGAGGCCCGCCTGACCCCGCGCGAGAAGGACATTCTCTATGGCCTGCTCGCGGGGCACTCCAACAAGGTCATCGCCAACAATCTCGGCACCACGGACATGACCGTGAAAGCCCAGTTGCGCCATCTGCTGCGCAAGATCGGCGCTTCCAACCGCACGCAGGCCGCGCTCTGGGCGCGGGAAAACGGCATCGATCGCGAGATCGACGCCCCGGAACCGGCGCGCCAATCCCACTAGTCGGCGCGCGACCGCCCGAACGCGCGACGACGGCGCGGGGACAATCGTTCCCGCGCCGTCGCCCGATCCGTTGCCTTGTCCGCGTTCTTGCCCCATTAACAGGGCCGCAGCGGGAGGGCGCGCGGCCATGGCGGATTTGACTCGGCTGGAACAGCTTTGCGAGGACAAGGGCCTCAAGATGACGGACCAGCGCCGGGTGATCGCGCGCGTCATCTCCGACGCGGAGGATCATCCCGACGTCGAGACCGTCTATCGCCGCGCGACCGAGATCGATCCGCGCATTTCGATCGCCACCGTCTATCGTTCGCTGAAGCTGTTCGAGGACGCCAACGTTCTGGTCCGGCATGATTTCGGCGAGGGTCGGGCCCGCTATGAAGAAACCGGCGATCATCACGAACACCTGATCGACATCGAAACCGGCGAGGTCATCGAGTTCGTCAACCAGGAACTCGAGGCGATGAAGGAAAAGGTCGCCCGCGAACTCGGCTACGACCTGATCGACCACCGGCTAGAACTCTATGGCCGCAAGCGCCGGGACTAGCGCCAGACGGATTTCGCGGCGGCTCTATCGGCCGACGGCCGGCGGCGGCTGGGCGATCCTGGCCTGGAGCCTCGCCGCGCTCGCGATCTTTCCGCTCGCCGCCGTCGCCTGGATCGCCGCCATGCCGTCGGGCGACGTCTGGGCGCACCTCGCCGACACGGTGCTGTGGCGCTACGTCCAGGTCAGCCTGACGCTCGCGGTCGGCGTCGGCGCGCTGGTCGCGGCCATCGGCGTCGGCGCCGGCTGGCTCGCCGCCATGTACGAATTTCCGGGCCGCCGCTGGTTCGAGTGGGCGTTGCTGCTGCCGCTCGCCATGCCCGCCTACATCGTGGGCTACGTCTATGCGGAGATGCTCGATTATTCCGGCGTCGTGCAGACGGCCTGGCGCGCGATTTTCGGCTGGTCGCGGCCGCAGGATTACTGGTTCCCGGATGTCCGCTCGCTCGGCGGCGCGATCCTGCTCTTCTCCGTCGCGCTCTACCCCTATGTCTACGTCCTGGCGCGGGCGGCGTTCCTGGCCCAGGGCGCCGGGCCGCTCGAAGCGGCGCGCGCCCTGGGCGCGGGGCCGGTCCGGGCCTTTCTCCGGGTCGCGCTGCCGCTGGCGCGGCCGGCGGTGATCGCCGGCGCGGCGCTTGCGGTGATGGAGACGATGAACGACATCGCCATCCCCATGCATTTCGGGCTGCAGACGTTCAGCGTCGGCGTGTTCGACGCCTGGCTGCAAATGGGCAGCGCGCCGGCCGCGGCGCAGCTGGCCCTCGCCATGCTGGCGCTGATCGCCGTCGCCCTCCTCGCCGAGCGCTACGCGCGCCGGGGCCGCGGCGTCGCCGAATCGGCGCGCGCCATGCGCAAGGCCCAACGGCGACGGCTGGCCGGCTGGCGCGGCTGGACCGCCGCCGCGCTCTGTCTGCTGCCGATCCTGGTTGGGTTCGTCGCGCCTGCCGTCTACCTCGTCGACGCCGCGTTCGCCTCCGCCGACGCGGCGGCCCGGTTTCCGCGCCTCGCGCTCAACAGCATGACCGTCTCCGGCGTGGCGGCGCTGGCGGCCGTCGTCGTCGCCCTCGGCCTCGCCTACGGCAAGCGTCTGCGTCCGACGCGGGCGCTTCGGGCGGCGAACCGCGTCGCCACGCTCGGCTACGGCATCCCGGGGCCGGTGCTGGCGCTCGGCGTGCTGTTGCCGTTGGCGGCCTTCGACAACTGGCTGGACCTGCAGTTGGAGACGCTGTTCGGCATCCGCTCCGGCCTGCTGCTGACCGGCACGATCGCGGCGCTTTGCTTCGCCTATGTGACGCGGTTCCTGGCGCTCGCCTACGGCGCGGTCGAGGCTGGCATGGAGCGCGTGACGCCATCGATGGACGGCGCGGCGCGCACACTGGGCAGCGGGCCCTGGCGCGTGCTGGCGCGGGTGCACGCGCCGATCTTGCGCGGCAGCATCGTCGCGGCGCTGATCCTGGTCTTCGTCGACTGCATGAAGGAGTTGCCGATGACCCTGCTGCTGCGGCCCTTCGGCTTCGAGACGCTGGCGACCCATGTCTACCAGTACGCCTCGGCGGAGCAGTTGGAGGCGAGCGCGCTCGCCGCGCTCGCCATCGTGGTCGTCGGGCTTGGCCCGGTGATCGTATTGTCCCGGGTGATGGACCCGACGCGGAAATGAGCGCGGAGCCCAAATGAAAACGGCCCGGAAGTCGCCTTCCGGGCCGTTCAGTGGAAACCTGCGTCCGCCCTATTCGCGGTTGCCGAGAATGGCGAGCAGGAACTGGAACATGTTCACGAAGTCCAGGTAGAGCGACACGGCGCCCATGATCGCCAGTTTGCCGGCGATCTCATGGCCGTGGCCTTCGTAGTACTGCTCCTTGATCCGCTGGGTGTCCCACGCGGTCAGGCCAGTGAAGATCAGCACGCCCAGGATCGAAATCGCGAAGCTCAGCGCGGAGCTTGCGAGGAAGATGTTCACGACCATGGCGATCAGGATGCCGATCAGGCCCATGAACAGGAACGAGCCGAACTTCGAGAGGTCGCGCTTCGTCGTGTAGCCGTAGAGGCTGGTCGCGGCGAACATGCCGGCCGTGATGAAGAACACCTTCGCGATCGAGTCGCCCGTGTAGATCAGGAAGATCGACGCCATCGAGACGCCCATCGCGGCCGCGAACGCCCAGAAGACCATCTGCAGCGTCGAGAAGCTCATGCGGTTCACGCCGAAGCTCAGCGCCAGAATGAACGCCAGCGGCGCCAGGATGGCGACCCACTTCAGCGGCGTGAAGAAGATAACCTCAATGGCGGCAGGCGAGCTGGCGATGGCGAACGCCACCAAGCCGGTGAGGATGAGGCCGCCGCACATGTAATTGTACACACGCAGCATGTGCGAGCGCAGGCCGGCATCGAATTCGGCCGCGGCCTGGCCAGCGCCTGCGCGCATATAGTCGCGGTCTGCAAGTGGCATCCGTTAGTCCCCTATGTCTGGTCGGTTTGTCCCAATCGACGTCATTTGTTGGATGAGGACGCCCGGACGCGCGCCACCGGAACGACGGCGCCTAGACATGCCTCCAGCGTAGCATGTCGGGAGACGGGACGCGATTTTCAAGGCCGGGAGCCCGGTATTTGCGGACAAATGCCGGCGGCGGCGTCAGATCCGACGAGTCTCGTCCGGCTCCGACGGCGGACTGTCGGGGTCAGGCCGCTTCTTGCGGATGATGATGTCGCCCTCCGGCGTCACTTCCGGCGCTTCATAGCCGGGGAACCGATCAATAAAGCTTTCCAGCGACTTCAGCGCGCGTTCGATCGCCTGATCGACCTCCGCGCCGAGGCTCTTCTCGTCCTCGGCCTGCGCCGACGACGCCACGATGGGCGAGGATGCGAGAAGGAGCGCGGTCGCGACCATGCCTATGCGATGTCTCATGCTTTCGATATGGCCCGCACGCATGCCCCTCGCAACCCTAGGCGAGGCCAAGCGTCGCCTGGAAAAAGGCGCGAGTCCGGCCGTTGGCGAGTTCGCGCGCCGCCGGCGCGTCGGCGCTGGCGCCTTCGCGGGCGAATGCATGGCCGACGCCGTCGTAGACA
>DAINCG010000267.1:0-4253 GCA_036732525.1 Pseudomonadota bacterium
GACCCTGCCGATCCAAGCCGCCAAGTCCGAACTGCGCGCCCGCATGCAGGCGACGCGCGAACGCCTGGCGGCAGACCGGTCCGATGCGGGCCCAGTCGTCGCGCGCATCGTGCTGGAGCAGGGCCTCGTCGGACGCGACGACATCGCGTCGGTTTACTGGCCGATGGGCGCCGAGCTCGATGTGCGGCCGTTGATCGAGGCGCTCTGGAACGCCGGGCGCCGCGTCGTCCTGCCGGCGACGCCGCCGCGCGGCCAGCCGCTGACCTTCCGCCGCTTCACCCCCGACACCGCCCTCAAGCCCGCCCCGTTCGGCACGATGGAGCCGCCGCCCACGGCGCCGGCGCTCGCGCCGACCGTGCTGTTCGTGCCGCTGTTGGCGTTCGACGCCGCCGGGCGCAGGCTGGGATATGGCGCGGGGTATTACGACCGCACCCTGCAGACGCTCCGCGCCGACGGGTCCGTCCGCGCCTATGGCGTCGCATTCGCCGGCCAGGAAGTGGAGCGCACGCCGACCGACGCGCTCGACCAGCCTTTGGACGGGGTGGTCACGGAACGCGGCTTCCGGCAGTTTGCCCGCAACTGACCGTCAGACCAATTCCGACAAGGAACGATTGCACGCATGCGGATCCTATTCCTGGGCGACGTCGTCGGACGCGCCGGGCGCGACGCGGTCGTCGCCGCGGCGCCGGAGCTCCGCGACCGCCTCAGCCTCGATCTCCTGATCGTCAACGGCGAGAACGCCGCCCATGGCTTCGGCATCACGCCGAAGATCTGCCAGTCGTTCTATCAGGCGGGCGTCGACGTCATCACGACGGGCAACCACGTCTGGGACAATCGCGAGATCCTGACGCACATCGACGGCGACCCCAAGCTGCTCCGGCCGATAAACTTCCCGACCGGCACGCCGGGCCGCGGCTGGGCGGTCGTGGAGACGCGGAAGGCCGGCAAGGCGCTCGTCTCGAACGTCATGCTGCGCCTGTTCATGGACCCGCTCGACTGCCCCTTCGCCGCGATGGATCGGGTCATGGAGACGGCCAAGCTCGGCCGGGACGTCGCTGCGATCGTCATCGACATGCACGGCGAGGCGACCAGCGAGAAGCGGGCGATGGGCCATTTCCTGGATGGCCGCGCCTCGCTCGTCGTCGGCACCCATTCGCATGTCCCGACGGCCGACGGCCACGTCATGAACGCGGGCACCGGCTATCTGACCGACGCCGGCATGTGCGGCGACTATGATTCGGTCATCGGCATGCGCAAGGAAAGCTCGATCCAGACGTTCCGGATGAAGCGTCGCGGCGAGCGGCTCGGCCCGGCGGAGGGCGATGCGTCGCTCGCCGGCGTCTTCGTCGAAACCGATCCGGCGACGGGCCTCGCCAAGACGCTGCGGCCGTTCCGCCAGGGCTTCGGGGTCGAGCCGGCCGAGATTAAATTTCCGTAATTCGGATATTGGCCGGCTGCGCCCGTCTGGCGGGCGCCTATATGCGCATCGCCCGGCGAGCGGCCGGGTCTTTCGAAAGCAACCCCCCATGCGCAAGTTGTTTGTTCCCCTGGCGATCTTGATGATGGCCGCCACGCCGGCGTGGGCGCAGGAAGCGCCGAGCTTCGCGGAAGCGGACGCCAATTCCGACGGCGTCGTCACGCTGGACGAGGCGCTCGACGCCGATGAGGCCTGGACCGAGGAGGCTTATATCGACGCCGACGCGAATGCGGACGGCGTTCTGGACGAGCAGGAGTACGGCGTCGGCATCGCGGCGCGCTAGCGTCCGACGGTTTTCCCGGCCTCGGCGGCCTGTCCGCCGAGGCCGTTCGTTTGCCTGACGGCGGAAGTCGGCTATGTTCCGGCCCATCCGAATCGCCGCCGCCGCCAAGCGTGCGCTTGTCGCGCGACGGCCGAGGCGCAACGACTTTTCGGGGTACGCGCGGAGCCATGGCCGGCCATTCGCAATTCAAGAACATCATGCACCGCAAGGGCGCGCAGGATGCAAAGCGCGCCAAGATCTTCACCCGCGTCGGGCGTGAGATCATGGTCGCCGTCAAGACCGGCGGCGGGCCCGACCCGACCGGGAATCCGGCGCTCAGGTCGGCCATCCAGGCCGCGCGCGCCGTCAACATGCCAAACGACCGGACCGATCGCGCCATCAAGCGCGCCAGCGGCGCCGACGGCGAGGCCGAGAACTTCGAGGAAGTGCGCTACGAGGGCTACGGGCCCGGCGGCGTCGCGCTCATCGTCGAGACGCTGACCGACAACCGCAATCGCACGGCGGCGGACGTCCGGTCGGCGTTCAACAAATACGGCGGCTCGCTCGGCGAAACCAATTCCGTCGCCTTCATGTTCGACCGCGTCGGTCTGGTCGTCTATGAGAACCCGGACCTCGACCACGACGCCGTCTTCGAAGCGGCGCTTGAAGCCGGCGCGGAGGACGTGCAGTCGAACGACGACGTCCACGAGGTCTATACCGCGCCCGACGAATTGAACGCCGTCCGCGACAGCCTGGAAGCGGCGTTCGGGCCGCCGACATCGGCCAGGCTCGCCTGGCGGCCGCAGAGCTCAACGCCGGTCGACGCGGAGAAGGGGGCGACGCTGTTCAAGCTGCTCGAAGTTCTCGACGAGCATGACGACGTGCAGACCGTGTTCGGCAACTACGACATCCCCGACGAGGTGATGGCGGAGCTGGCAGGCTAGCCGTGGCAGCGGCCGGCCGGCGCATCCTTGGGCTCGACCCCGGCCTGCAGCGGACGGGTTGGGGCGTCATCGTTACGGACGGCAATCGGCTGACCCACGTCGCGAACGGCGTGATCATGACGGAGGCGAAGGCGCCGACGCCCGAACGCCTCAGCCAGATTGACCGCGGCATCGAGGCGGTGATCGCCGAGCATCGGCCCGACGAGGCGGCGGTCGAGGAAACCTTTCTCAACCGCAATCCCGGGACGACGCTGAAGCTCGGCCTCGCGCGCGGCGTCGTTCTGCTGACGCCGGCTCGCGCCGGCCTGCCGGTCGCGGAATACGCCGCCAAGGAGGTGAAGAAGTCGCTGGTGGGCTACGGATCGGCGGACAAGGCCCAGGTCGCGGCGATGGCCGCGCGCCTGCTGCCCGGCGTCGAATTCGCGAACGAGGACGCGGCCGACGCGCTCGCCGTCGCCATCTGCCATGCGCACGCGAGCGCGGTCACGAACCGCTGGGAGGCGGCTGTCCAGAGGACTGTCACGCGGAGGGCGGGCGCGTGATCGGGCGGCTGACCGGGATAGTGGAGGGCATCGGCGGCGATGCGGCGATCGTCGACGTCGCGGGCGTCGGCTATCTCGTGCACTGCTCCTCCCGGACACTGGCCGCCGCCGCGACCGGCGGGCCGGCCCGGCTCGACGTTGAGACCTTTATGCGGGAAGACGCGATCGTTCTTTACGCTTTCGCTGCGCCGGGCGAACAGGCCTGGTTCAAGCTGCTGACGGGCGTGCAGGGGGTCGGCGGACGAGTCGCCTTGCAGATCCTGTCGGCGTTGTCGCTCGACGAACTCGCCGCCGCCATCATGGCGGACGACAAGAAGGCGATATCCCGGGCGGACGGCGTCGGCCCGAAACTCGCGCAGCGCGTCATCAGCGTCCTGAAGGATCGGGTCGCCGGCGGCATGCCGACCGGCGGCGCGGCGCTGCCGGGGGCGGCGGCGCCCGCAGCGGCTGCTGACGGCGCAGCCGGGGAGGCGATCTCGGCGCTCGCCAATCTGGGCTATGGCCGGGCGGAGGCCTATGCCGCCGTCGCCAAGGCGCAGGCGAACCTCGGCCCAGACGCCGCATTGCCGGCTCTGATCACCGCCGCGCTCAAGGAAGCGGCGGGCGCATGAGCGAAGAACGCTTGATCGACGCCCTGGCGCACGAGGACGACGTCCAGGAAGGTTCGCTCCGCCCGACCCGGCTCGCCGAGTTCGTCGGCCAGGCCAAGGCGCGCGCAAATCTGGAGGTTTTCGTCCAGGCCGCGAAGGCCCGGGGCGACGCGCTCGACCATGTGCTGCTGATCGGGCCGCCGGGCCTCGGCAAGACGACGCTCGCGCAGATCGTCGCCGCCGAACTCGGCGTCGGCTTCCGGGCGACGTCCGGCCCGGTCGTCGCGCGTGCGGGCGACCTTGCCGCCCTCCTAACCAATCTGCAGCCGCGCGACGTGCTGTTCATCGACGAAATCCATCGCCTGAACCCGGCCGTCGAGGAAATCCTCTATCCGGCGATGGAGGACTTCCATCTCGACCTGATCATCGGCGAGGTGC
>DAINCG010000267.1:4263-5524 GCA_036732525.1 Pseudomonadota bacterium
GTCAGGATCGACCTGCCGCCGTTCACGCTGGTGGCGGCGACGACGCGGGCGGGACTGGTGCAGGGGCCGCTCCGGGACCGCTTCGGCATCCCGCTCCGGCTTGAGTTCTATTCCGTCGAGGAGCTGACGCGAATCGTCCTGCGCGGCTCCGAAATCCTGAACGCGCCGATGACGGAAGAGGGCGCGCACGAGATTGCGCGCCGCGCGCGGGGCACGCCGCGCATCGCCGGCCGGCTGCTCCGCCGGGTGCGGGACTTCGCGGCGGTCGCGGACGCCGGCGAGATCGACGTCAAGCTGGCGGACGCAGCACTTCTGCGCCTCGAGGTCGACGCCGCGGGCCTCGATTCGATGGACCGGCGCTATCTCGCCTGTCTCGCCGAACGCTATGGCGGCGGGCCGGCCGGCGCGGAGGCGCTCGCGGCGGCGCTGGCCGAGCAGCGCGACGTCATCGAGGACGTGATCGAACCCTTTCTCGTGCAGCAGGGCTTCGTCCTGCGCACGCCGCGCGGCCGGGCGCTGGCGCCCAAGGGATATGAAGCGATCGGGCTCGCGGCGCCCAAGGGCGGCGCGCCCGACCTGTTCGACGGGGGCGGGGCGTGACCGGAATTCGCGAATCGACGATCGCCGTGCGCGTCTACTACGAGGACACCGACGCCGGCGGCATCGTCTACCACGCCAACCATCTGAAATACGCCGAACGCGGCCGCACGGAGTTCCTGCGCGAACTCGGCGTCGAACAGAATCAGCTGCGTCGCGAGACCGGCCTTGGATTCGCGGTTGCGAAGCTCGCCATCGACTATCTGGCGCCCGCCGTTCTCGATGACGACCTCCGCGTCCGGACGGTCGTCACGGCGGCGCGGCGGGTCAGCTTCGACTTCCTGCAAACGATTGAACGGGCAGGAGAAATCCTGGCCCGAATGGACGTTCGTGTCGCCTGTATCGACGCGCGCGGCCGGCCCGCCCGGCTGCCGCGCGATCTTGCGGACGCGGCGAATGCGGCGCACAACGCGCCATAGTTCCGCCCCTTTTTCCGGAGATAGGGCCCCGCATGGACTCGACTGTGCTTACCGAAATGCTGGAGGGCGGCGGCGCCAATCTTTCGCCGATCCAGCTGTTTCTTGCGGCCGACATCGTCGTCAAGGCGGTGATGGCCATCCTGCTGCTGTTGTCGGTCTGGTGCTGGGCGGTGATCTTCGCCAAGTGGCGGACGGTCCGGCGCCTGAACCGGGACGCCGACGCGTTCGAAGACGCGTTCTGGTCC
>DAINCG010000267.1:5567-6372 GCA_036732525.1 Pseudomonadota bacterium
TTTGCGGCCGCCATGCGCGAATGGCGGCGCGCCGCGAACGCCGAATCGGCGCGCGGCTTCGGCGTCGGCCTGAAAGAGCGCCTCGACCGGGCCATGTCGATCGCGATCGGCCGCGAGATGTCGGCGGTCGAGAAGGGGCTCACCGTGCTGGCGTCGACCGGGTCGACGGCGCCGTTCATTGGCCTGTTCGGCACGGTCTGGGGCATCATCAACAGCTTCAGCGCCATCGCTGCGGAGAAGACGACCAATCTGGCCGTCGTCGCGCCCGGCATCGCGGAAGCGCTGCTCGCGACGGCCATGGGCCTCTTCGCCGCCATTCCCGCGACGCTCGCCTACAATAAGTTCGCATCCGACCTCGGGCGCTTCACCACCCGGCTCGAGATCTTCGCGGCGGACTTCCAGGCGATTCTGTCCCGCCAGATCGACGAAGGATCCTGAGCCATGGCCGGCGGCCTGATCGGCGGCGGCGCCAATGGCGGCGGTCCGGGCGGCGGGCGGCGGGTGCGCCATCGGCCGCTCGCCGAAATCAACGTCACGCCCTTCGTCGACGTGATGCCCGTCCTCCTGATCGTCTTCATGGTGACGGCGCCGCTGTTGACGGTCGGCGTTCCCGTCGAGTTGCCGAAGACGGAGGCGGCCCAGTTGGTTGACCGGAATGAACCGCTGATCGTCACGGTCGACGCCGAAGGGCGCATCTACCTCCAGGAAACCGAACGGACGCTCGACAGCCTGATCGCGACCCTGGAAGCGGTGCGGCTCGAGCGTCCGGACGCCGTCGTCTACATGCGCGGCGACAAGGCGATCG
>DAINCG010000267.1:6450-6777 GCA_036732525.1 Pseudomonadota bacterium
CAGGGTACGGGTCGCTGAGATGCCCGCCGGTCTGATCGCCTCGCTTCTCGGTCACGTCCTCCTGATCGCGGTCCTGGCGTTCGGGCTGCCGTCGCTGCTGGAGCCGGAAGACCGGCTGGTCGTGACGAACTCCGTCGGCGTGATTTCCGCCGAACAGTTGGACGCCCTCTCGGGCCCGCAATTGCCGCCGGGCCGCGATGCGCCGCTTGCCGAAGCGCAGGCGGCCGCCGAGGCGCAACAGGCCGCGGAAGCCGCCGCTGCCCAGGCCGCGGAAGCGGCTGCGGACGCCGCCGCGAATGCCCAGTCGGCCGCAGCGCAGGAGGCCGC
>DAINCG010000268.1:0-1387 GCA_036732525.1 Pseudomonadota bacterium
AACCGGATCGCCGGGCTGCACGGCCGAGAGCGCGCCGGCCACGCCGCCGATCGCCGGGACGCCGAGCGCCCGCGCAACCACCGCGACGTGGGAGGAGGCGGAGCCCTCCTCGACGACCAGGCCCGCGAGGCGGCTGCGATCCAGCTCCAGCAGTTCCGCGGGGCCCAGCGCGTGGGCGAACAGGATCGCGCCCTGCGGCAGCTCCGCCCCTGCGTTGTCGCCGGCTTCCGCCGCCAGTCCGCGCACCAGGCGGCCGGCCAAATCGTCCAGGTCCGCCAGCCGGTCGCGCAGATAGGCGGACTGCGCCCGCCGCATGCGGATGCGGGCTTCGGTCTGGACGCGGCGCGCGGCGACCTCGGCCGACATGCCGCTCTCGATCGCGCTGCGGACCCGCCGGATCCAGGCGTCGTCGCTGGCGGCCAAGCGGAAGGCGTCGAGGACGTCGCGGTGCTCGCCGTCGTCCGTCAGGCTCGGGTCGGCGAGCAGGTCGTCCAGTTCGCGTCGCATGCGACGGACGCCGCGGTCGAGGCGCGAGATTTCCGTTTCGACGTCCTCGGCCACCATGCGCTGGACGGGAAGCGGCGGGTCGCGCAGCGCCGCGACGCCGATGGCGAGGCCGGGCGACAGGCGCAGTCCCGCCAGCCGCGCCGGCGGCGCGTCGGCGCCCGCGGCCACGAAGGCGGAGAACTCCGGATCAGCCGCGACTTCGGACATCAGCGCCGCGACGATCGCGACCGCCTCGATGTCGTCGTCGGAATAGCTGCGATCGGCAAGATGCTGAATGACGAGCACGCCCGCGGCGGCCCCGCCGCGCAACAGCGGCGCGCCGAGGAATGTGCTGTAGGGGTCTTCGCCGGTCTCCGGACGATAGGCGAACGCCGGGTGCCGCTGGACGTCGTGAATCTCAACTGGCGTCGTCGACGCCGCGGCGAGGCCGACCAAACCTTCGCCTGGCGCCAGACGCGTGCTGAAAACGGCGTCGGGCCTGAGGCCGTGGGTCGCCGCCAGCGCCATCGCGCCGTCGCGCTGTTTCAGGTAGAGCGAGCAGACGTCGGCGCGCAGCGCCGCGGCGATGACGCTGGTCGCCTGGGCCAGCCGTGCGGCCGCGGGCGCTTCGACCGCGATGGCGTCGCGGACCGCCCGCAGCATGTGCCGCCAGCCGAGATTCGCCCCCGTCGGCATCGCGCCCCGGCTACCCCGCGACCACGCCGGCCGCGCGGTCGCGGTGGATCAAGGCGGCCGCCGCTTCGTCGATCAGCGTCCGGATGATATCCGCGGTCGGTTGCTCGGCCGTGATCATGCCGACGCTTTGCCCGGCCATCAGCGAGCCGTTCTCGACGTCGCCGTCGATCACCGCCCGGCGCAGCGCGCCCGCCCAGAAATGTTC
>DAINCG010000268.1:1493-5148 GCA_036732525.1 Pseudomonadota bacterium
CGCGCGAACGGGGATGACCGGAAAGCGCGGGTCGACCTGCACGCTCGGCATGGCGTCGCGCGCCGCGCCGCGGATGAACGCCTTCTTGAAATCCGGGTGCGCAATCGATTCGGTCGCGCAGACGAAGCGCGTGCCGAGCTGGCAGCCCGCCGCGCCCATCTCCAGATAGGCCAGCATGGCTTCGCCGCGTCCGATCCCGCCCGCGACGAAGACCGGCGTGTCGCCCATGTGCGGCAGGATCTCCTGCGCCAGCACGGACGTCGACACCGGCCCGATATGACCGCCCGCCTCGGCGCCTTCGACGATCAGGGCGTCGGCGCCGTCGCGCACCAGTTTCTTGGCGATGGCGAGAGCCGGCGCGAAGCCGATCAGCGTCGCGCCGAGCTCCTTCACCCGGCGCATCGCCGTTCGGGGCGGAATGCCGCCGGCGAGCACGACGCAGCCGACGTTCTCTTCGCCGCAAACTTCGATCAACTCCGCGAGGGCCGGATGCATGACGATCAAGTTCACGCCGAAGGGCTTCTGCGTCTTCTCCCGCGTCGCCTGAATCTCGGCGCGCAGCAGGTCGGGCGTCATCGAGCCGCAGGCGAGGACCCCGAAGCCGCCGGCGTTGGAGATCGCGGCGACCAGATTGCGTTCCGACACCCAGGTCATCGCGCCGCCCAGAATCGCATGCTCGACGCCGAGCAGCGCCCGTCCGCGCGCCGACAGCGCTTTGATCCGCTCCAGCGCCGCGGCTCTGTCCGTTCCGATCTTGCCCATGCCGACTTCGTTCATATCGGTCACGCGGCGTCCAGCCCATAGGCCGTGTGCAAGGCCCGGAGCGCCAGTTCGAGATACTCTTCGTCGATCAGCACGCTGACCTTGATCTCCGACGTCGAGATCACCTGGATGTTGACCCCCCGATCGGCGAGCGCCTGGAACATGCGGCCGGCGACGCCGGCGTGGCTGCGCATGCCGACGCCGACGACGGAAATCTTCACGACATTCCGGTCGCCGCGCAGGCTGACGTAGCCGATCGTCTCCTTCTGCGCCTCCAGCATGGCGACGGCGCGGTCGTAGTCCGCTTCGGTCACCGTGAAGGTCATGTCGGTCGTCTTGCCGTCGCCCGAGACGTTCTGGACGATCATGTCGACGTTGATCTCGGCCTCCGTCAGCGGGCCGAAGATGGCGGCGGCGACGCCCGGACGGTCGGCGACGTTCGCCAGCGTGATCTTCGCCTCGTTCTTGTCGTAGGCGATGCCGGTGACGACTTCCTGTTCCATATCCTCAATCTCCGCCGCGACCAGGGTGCCGGGTCCGTCCTCGAAGCTGGACAGAACGCGCACGGGCACATTGTGGTTCATCGCCATCTCGACCGACCGGGTCTGCAGCACCTTGGCGCCCAGGCTGGCGAGCTCCAGCATCTCTTCGTAAGTGATGCGGTCGATCTTGCGCGCCCGCGGCACGATGCGCGGGTCGCAGGTGTAGACGCCATCGACGTCGGTATAGATATCGCAGCGATCGGCCTTGAGCGCGGCGGCGAGCGCCACCGCCGTTGTGTCCGATCCGCCGCGGCCGAGGGTTGTCACGCGGTTCTCCGGGCTCACCCCCTGAAACCCCGCGACGACGACCACCTGTCCGCTCTCCAGCCGGCTGATCGCGTCGGCGCCCTCGATTTCGCGAATCCGGGCGCGGCCATGCAAGCCGTCCGTGCGCAGCGGCAACTGCCAGCCGTGGTAGGAGCGAGCGGCGATCCCCATGGATTGCAGCACAATCGCCATCAGGCCGGCTGTCACCATCTCGCCGGATGCGACGACGGCGTCGTACTCGCGGGCGTCGTGCAGGGCGGAGGCTTCGCGGACCAGCGCCACGAGCCGATTGGTCTCGCCCGCCATGGCCGACACGACGACCGCGACCTGGTCGCCCGCGTCGACGGCGCGTTTCACCCGCGCCGCCGCGTTGCGGATGCGATCGAGGTCGGCCACCGACGTGCCGCCGAATTTCTGAACAATACGCGCCACTGGAACGCCCTCGGGCCCATTAACCTCGCATATGCACGACGAGTTACAGGCGGAGCCGCGCTCCCGCCCGTCGGCCGCTGTTGTTGCCGTCGGAGTGCGCGGGCAACATATTGACGGCGGCTCAAGCTCGCAAGCGGAACGCAATCATGGAAAGCACGCCGGCCGGCACGGTCGATCCGAGAGAGGCCGCGCAGTTCGCCGCACTGGCCGATCGCTGGTGGGATGCGGAGGGGCCGTTTCGCCCGCTGCATCTGCTGGCGCCCGCCCGAATGGGCTTCATCGCAGATGCGGTCGCCCGCAATTTCGGGCGCCCGCGCGGCGTCGGTCAGCTCGAGGGGCTGACGGCGATCGATATCGGCTGCGGCGGCGGCCTCGCGACGGAGCCGCTGGCGCGCCTCGGCGCCCGGGCCGTCGGCCTCGACGTCACGGAAGCGAACGTCGCCGCGGCCCGCGCGCACGCGGCTGCGGGCGGGCTCACGATCGACTACCGCGTCGGCACGGCCGAAGCGGCCGCCGCCGCGGGCGAGGCCTATGACCTCGTCGGCTCGCTGGAAGTGGTCGAGCATGTGCCCGACCCGGACGGCTTTCTCGACGCCGCGGCGCGGCTGGTCGCGCCGGGCGGGCTGCTCGTGCTGGCGACAATCAACCGGACGGGCAAGTCGCTCGCGCTTGCGAAGTTCGCCGCCGAATACGTGCTGCGCTGGCTGCCCCGCGGCACCCATGACTGGCGCAAGTTCCTGAAACCGTCCGAGGCCGCCCGGCCGCTCCGCCAGGCCGGCCTCGCGATCGACCGGGTGGCGGGCGTGGCCTACGCGCCGCTGACCGGCGAGTGGCGGCCGAGCATGGACGTCTCGATGAACTACATGCTCGCCGCCGCCCGGCCGGCCGCCGGCGGGGACGGATAGATCAGAGCTTGTAGAACCGCGCCGCGACGTCGTGGAACATCGCCGACTTCTCGGCCGCGCTCGCGCCTTTGGCGAGGCGCTTGAAGGCGTTCCAGTAGGTGCGGTAGGCGCCTGAAACCTTGTCCACCGGGAAGTTCGATTCGAACATGCAGCGATCGGGGCCGAAGGCCTCGACGCAGGTTTCGATATAGGGACGCCAGGCGTCCGCCAGTTCCTCCGATGACGGCGGCGCCTCGCGCGTCTGGAAGCCGAATCCGTTGATCGGCATGCCGAGCCCGCCAAGCTTCACGTGCGCGTTCCCGGCCTTGGCGACCTGTTCGATGCTTGCTTTCCAGTCCTTGAACACCGCGTCGCGCTGTCCGGCGTAGGGGCCGACGCCGAGCGGACCGCCGCAATGGTTGAGCACGACGGGGGTGTCGGGGCAGGCCTCGATCAAGTGGACCAGTTCGCCGAGCTGCGGATGGTACATCCAGGCTTCGAACGAAAAGCCCATGCGGCCGAGCGTGCGATAGCCGGCCTTGAAGGCGTCCGTCCGGAACAGGTCCGGCGGCGCGCCGACATGGGAGTTGTGGATTTCCGGCGCCGCGTCGAACGAGATCGAATGGCGGACGCCCCGGAAGCGGCCGCCGCCGGCGCGGTCCATCGCGGCGAGCACAGGTTCGACCGCATCGCCGAGCCCGAGGTCGGCGTGGCCGACGATCCCGGCCGCGACGCGGCAGGCGCCGTAGCGGCCGCTCGCGCTCATCG
>DAINCG010000268.1:5158-6767 GCA_036732525.1 Pseudomonadota bacterium
ATGCCGTTCACGAACTCGATCTCGCCCACGGGCCGCATCTCCGCTGGGCCTTCGCTTTCCGCCCGCCAGTTGGCGGTACATTCGATGAATACGGTCTTGACGACATTATGGCCCGAACCCGCATCGGCCAGGATCTCGTCGAGCAAGTATCTGTAATTCTTGAAATCCCAGAGGTGATGATGCGGGTCGACGATCGGCAGATCAGGCTCCAGTACGTCCTCGACGGTCTTGCCGAGCCAGTTGGCGTCGACGGGGCGCATGCGGCTTTCGACGCTGCGCGGCGCTGCGGATTCCGCGGCCATGGTTTCCTCCGGTTTTTCTTGTCGGAACAGGATTCTGGCGCCGTTCGAGGTCGTTGGCGAGATGGCGGGTTCCCGGAAAAAACATAAAAATGAAACCTTGTGGCCTGTCTCGGCGTTCATATCTGTCGTCAATCCCGGCCACGGTGTGTTGAAAGGCCGGGGCTACCAGGAGGTATATGATGAAGCCCGTTCTTTATGCGATCGCGATCGTTGGCCTGGCCGCCAGCCCGGCGCTGGCCGACATGAACGTCGAATCGATGACCTGCGGCCAGTTCGCAAACCTGAACAGCGAAAACCAGATTGCGGCCTTCGGGAAGCTTGAGCCGAAGTCCGTCGAACCGAGTGTCGCCGCGCCTAAGGGCGATGGAACCACGGCTTCGACCGGCGCGGGCGGCACGGTCGATCCGCAGCTGACCGAGAACCAGAAGGTCGGCCGGCTGCTGGACGCCTGCGGCGGCGACAGCGACATGATGCTGAAGGCTGCGGCGGCGAAGATGTCGGCTGGCTAAGCGCCGCTCGACCTAAGACTTGAAATCGGCCGGCGGACCGGAACGTCCGCCGGCTATTTCTTTTCTGGCTGTTTCTTTTCCGGGGCGGCTTCCGCCGCGCGCAGTCGTTCGTGCAAGGTCTTCGCGGCGGTCACGAACGTCGCGTAGGCGCCGCCGATGGGCCGGAAGGCCTCGATTTCCAGCGGCGTCGTCGGCAGTGCGGCGATCGCCGCGGCGACGGCGTCGCCCGCGTCCTCATAGTCGAAAAACGGCGAGCGGGCGTCCCGCGGCAATGACCGCGCGTCGATCGCCGGCCGGGCCGCCCATCGCGCCGCCGAGGCCTGCGCCAGCGCGATCTCCGACCTGTCGCGCGCCGCGAGCAGCGACACCGCGTGCGCCAGACAGGCCGCCGCTTCGCGCTCCAGCACGGCGTCCTCCGAAAGGCCCGTCGACAGGAGCTCCAGCCGATTGTCGTCGGCCTGCGCCTTGGCGGCCAGCGCATAGGCCGGCAGCCACGCCTGCGCCAGCTCCTCCAGCGGCGGCGCGCCGGCCGCGGGCGGATCGGCGAGGCGCGCCACCGCCCCGTCGAAGCTCCGCCGCGCGTGCCGATAGATCCGATGGAAGGTTTCGGGCCGCTCCGCCGCGAGGATCAGGCGGATGTCGTCGGACGGCTGCAACGCCGGCGGTTCGGCGAAGTTGCCGGCGGCGTGCAGCATGTACTCCGCGAGGCTGAGCGGGGCGCTGTGGACGCCGCGCACCGCGTCGACCGGCTTGCCGGCAAGCAGGTCCTCGGCGATTTCGGACGCAAGGAACGCCGGA
>DAINCG010000269.1:0-1048 GCA_036732525.1 Pseudomonadota bacterium
ACATGATCAACGGCGAGATGCTCGAACTGCACAATCCGGCGGACATGCCGGAGACGACGCGCATCGCCAAGATCGAGGAGCCCTGGATCACCGCGACGATCATGCTGCCGGACGAGCATCTGGGCGGCGTCATCAAGCTCTGCGAGGACCGGCGCGGCATCCAGAAGGAGCTGACCTATGTCGGCGGCCGGGCGATGCTGGTCTATCGCCTGCCGCTCAACGAGGTGGTGTTCGACTTCTACGACCGCCTGAAGTCGATCAGCCGCGGCTACGCCTCCTTCGACTACCAGATCGACGGCTACGAGGAAGGCGACCTCGTCAAGATGTCGATCCTGGTCAACAACGAGCCGGTCGAGGCGCTGGCGGCCATCGTCCATCGCAGCCAGGCGGAATCGCGCGGCCGCGCTCTCTGCACGCGTCTCAAGGAACTGATCCCGCGCCAGCTCTTCAAGATCGCGGTGCAGGCCGCGATCGGCGGCAAGGTGATCGCACGTGAAACGGTGAGCGCGCTTCGCAAGGACGTGACCGCCAAGTGCTATGGCGGCGACATCACCCGGAAGAAGAAGCTTCTGGAGAAGCAGAAGGAAGGCAAGAAGCGGATGCGCGCCTTCGGCCAGGTCGAAATCCCGCAAAGCGCCTTCATCGCCGCCTTGAAGATGAGCGACGCGTAAGGTTTCAGTCCGCCTCGTAGCGCCAGTCGAGCCCGAGCAGTCCTTCCTTGAAGGCGAAGCGGATCAGGTGATCCTCCAGGATGTAGCGCGCCTTCGCGAGTTCGCGCGCGCCCTCCCCCGCGATCCGGATTTCGAGCGCGCGCGCCGTGGCGCGTAGCGAGAGCACGCCGCCCGGCAGCTCCGCGCGCCCGTCGGTCTCGGAATGGGTCGCCGGCACTTTGTGGGCGAAGTGCTTGCAGAGCTGCTGCAAATAACGGGAGGCTTTCGGCGTCTCGTAGACGCTGATGGCTGTGGTCATGGGCTCGGTCCGTGGAACGGCTCCCTGGCTGGCGGCGGGCGGCGGCTCAGAATTGATAGCGCGCGCCGATGAAGAACGA
>DAINCG010000269.1:1073-4667 GCA_036732525.1 Pseudomonadota bacterium
GTTCAGCGGTACGATCAGAGCGCCCTGCCCCGCGCCGTTCGACGTGCGGACCAGATAGGCCTCGTCGAAGACGTTGCTGATCCCGGCGCGCAGGGTCAGCCCCGGCAGGACCGGCGGATCGTAGTTCACGTAGAGGTTCGCCACTTCGTAGCCCGGCAACGCCCGATGGGTCGTGCCGCGCGCCGCGGGCAGCCCGGCCGGGTCGTCGTTCTCCAGCGCGATCTGCGCGTCGCCGCCGATGGTCAGTCCGTCGAGCACCTCGAAGCTCGCCTCGATGCCAAACAGGTGGCCGACCGGCGTCGCCAGATAGTCGACCGTCGTGCCGGAGGCGCCGCCGTTCACTTCGACGTCGGCATAGGTGTAGTTGACCTTCGCGAACAGCCGATCCGATCGGTAGCCGATGCTGGCGTCAACGCCCTGGGAGCGGATGTCCGCCGAGTCGCCGCGGTTGGAGCTTTGCAGATTCTGGGCGTCGTCGATCTTGGTGTGGAACAGGCCGGCCGCGCCGAAGAAGCCCGCATGGGCGACGTCGAAGCCCAACCGGAAATTGTCCGCCGACGAGGGCTCGAAACCGCTATAGGTCCAGGCGACGCCGCGGGCGTTGAAGATCGCTGCCTCGCCGAGACGGTAGCCGCCCCAGATGTGCGAGTAGCCGGCGTTGAACGTCAGCCAGTCGGTCAGGCCGTAGTCGACGGCGATGTTGCCGCTGAGCCCGCCATCGCTGAAATCCGAACCGTTCTGGCCCTCGAACCACTGATAGTCGGCGCGGCCGCCGAAGGAGAGGAAAAGGCGGTCGATCGGCTCGATCCGGGCCTGGGCGAACAGTCCGGTCTGCTCGCTTTCCTCCGAAAAGCGCGCGCCGTTCTCGCCGCCGGTCGCGTCGTCGAACTGGAAGTCCACCCCGGCGGTCAGGATGCCGGTCGGAACCTCGAAGTCGTTCGCGAACTTGCCCTGGAAGGTCTCGATCGCGCCGTAGCGCGGCTGGACGCCGCTCAACGCCGTGCTGCCGAAGTCGTCGGTCACGTCGATCGAACTTTCGTTGTACGAGAGCTGCATATCGGGCGCGAACCAGCCCTCCGGCTCCTCGTCCTTCAACGAAATCAGCGCCGTGGTCCGCTCGAAGTCGTAGCCCATCAGGAAGGTCGGCGACCCGACGAGACCGCCGAAATTGGCCCGGATCTGGCGGTCGCCCTCGTCATGCGCGCGCTCGCCGGAGACCTCCAACCGATAGCCGCCGCGGCCAGTAAAGGCCGCCTTGGCGAGGATGTTGTAGAGGTCGGCTGCCGTGCCCGGAATTTCGCGGCCGGCGCCGTCCTCATAGTCGTCGCCATCGATATTCGTGCCGTAGATCAGCGCCTCGAACCCGTCCGCCTGACCGTAGACCGACAGGGTCTGGCGGAAGGCGTTGCCGTTGCTGTCCCAGTTCAGTCCGGCGAACGCGCCGGCCGGCTGATCGCGCCGAAGCAGGTCGCGCGCGTCCTTCGTCTCGAATTTGATCGTGCCCGCGGCCGCCTGCGGCCCGTCATCGGCCGCCGCGACGCCCGGCCGGATTTCGACCGCTTTCAACATGCCGGGATCCAGCAGGACGTTGCCAGCGTGATGGAACGTGCCATGCGGCTGGCGGACGCCGTCGATCGTCAGGCTGAGCTGGCTGTCCTCGACGCCGTGCAGATAGACCTTCTGAACAGGCGCGATGGCGTTGCCGACCGTGATCGCGGTCTCGCCCGCGAAGACGCCCTGGAGGTCGGACGGCGCGCGACGGTCGAGGTCGGCCGGCGAAATCTCGACCTCCCCCGGCGTCTCTGACTCGGCGGCGACGGTGATCACCTCGAGTTCCACGGGCGCGGCCGCTTCCTGCGCGAACGCGCCGGACGACGCGACCGCGATCGCCGCGAGCGATGTCCCGACCAGGAGGCGGCGCCGCCGGGCGGCCCGGAAGTCCGTGCCTGCTGCGGCCGCGACGCCGTCGATCCCACTGGAATGGATGAATTTCTGATCCTTCATGACGCCCGTCTATTGCGAATGATTATCATTCCTCTTACTATAGAAAGCGTGCGGCGCGCCCGGAACCGCGCTGGCTCTTGGCGTTGACGGAAAGCCTTTGCGAGATCGCGAAAATGTCGAAATCGAACGGACGGACAAAGCTTCGGCGGCGCTCGCTGGTCTCGGCCGCCGACATCGCGCGGGCCTGCGAACCAAGCGGACAGGAGGTCGATTGGCCGGATATGCGGCCCGACAGCGCGGTCCTTGGCGGGGCGTTCGGCCTGCGCCGCTTCGCCGACGGCATGGAGACGCATGTGACGAGCGGCGTCGAAATGCGGGATTTGACGACGTCGTTCACGCTGCCGCCGGGGATTTCGATCTTTATCCTGCTGGAAGGCTATGTCGCCTTTTCCGTCGATGGCGACGCCTGGGACCTCGGCCCCGACGAAGCCGGCAACGCCTATAGCGGCCTCATCTGGTCCCGCACGGCGCCGGCGCGGATCAAGCGCCGCATGCGCCGGGGCCGGCATGTGACGAAGATTGCGATCACGCTGCCTCAGAATTGGCTCGACGCGGTCGGCGCGCCCGCGTCCGCCCGCTTGGGCGCGCTCCTCGACCGACATCTCGCCCAAACGCAATGGGCGCCGTCGGACCGGGCGGTCCGCGCGGCGTGGGATATCGTGCGTCCGCTGGACGAAGACCCGCTCCTGCGTCGCCTTTCCGTCCAGGCGAACGCGCTGACCATCGTCCGGGAGGCGTTCGCGGTTGTCGACGGGGCCGCGGCGGCGCTTGGCGACGCCGCGCACGCCGGACGCGTCGCCCGCATCCGCGCGTTCCTCGACGAAACGCTGGACCGCGACATGACGCTCGCCGAAACGGCCCAGGCGCTCGGCATGAGCGTCACCGCCCTGCAGGACGCCTTCCGCGACGCCTTCGATATGACCGTCGGCGCCTATCGGCGTCGGCAGCGGCTGATCCGCGCGAATGTCGCGCTGCGCGACGACGGCGCGTCAGTGGCCGCCGCCGCCAAGCTTGCCGGCTATGCGAGCGCCGCCAACTTTGCGACGGCCTACAGCCGCATGTTCGGATATCCGCCGTCGCAGGCGCGGCGGTGAAAGGCCGGCCGGAGCGTCACCGGATCTCGGCGAGTTTGGCCCGAAGCGCGCGTATGGCGTCCGGCGTGCGCGGCCCGAGACTGAGCACAGTCAGCGCCGGAAGCGCCATCGCGCCATCGCTTCGCCCTGCCGGCGTATTCGCGAAGGCCGGCTGCGCAATGACGGCCCTGACGCTGCCCAGCACGGCGGCGTGCTCCTCGGTCATCAGGACAAGGTCGGGCGCCGCTGCGACGATCGCTTCCGGCGACATCGTCTTGTAGCTGTCGAACTCCGCGGGATTGCGCGCGCCCGCCAGACGGATCGCCTCGTTCGCCGCCGTCTCCCGGCCGGCGACGAGCGCGGCGCCGTCGCGAACCGTCAGCACGAACAGCACGCGTTTCGGCTCGGCCGGGGGCGTCGCCTGTCCCTCAAGCGCATCGATCTCACGCTCCAGGCGCGCAGCGAGCATTTCGGCGGCTGCGTCGGCGGCCAGCGCCGCGCCAACCCGGCGGACCTT
>DAINCG010000269.1:4719-5046 GCA_036732525.1 Pseudomonadota bacterium
CGAGGCGGTCGAGCTCCGGCATCACGACCAGGCGCACCCCGGCGCTCCGAATCTGGTCGAGCACGGCGGGCGGCCCTGCCTCGGGCGCGGCGATCAGCACATCCGGGGCCAAGCCCAGCACCCCTTCCGCCGACAGCCGACGGAAATAGCCGAGCTGCGGCTTGGATTGGGCGGCAGGCGGATGGCGGGACGTCTCATCGACGCCGACGACCTGCTGCTCGACGCCCAGAAGATAGGCGATCTCGGTCGCGACGCCGTCGGCGATCGCGACCCGTGGCGGCGGTTCGGCCAGTGCGGCGGCAGACGCCAGCACGGACCAGACGAACG
>DAINCG010000269.1:5056-6757 GCA_036732525.1 Pseudomonadota bacterium
CATGGCGAAGTCGCTCCATCGCACGGAAAACGGCAACGCGATGGCTTGCCCGGGCGGCCGGGCTGGCGACGCAAGATTGACGGCCGACGATAGATGGACCCCGACCGCTTCGGCAAGCGTCGAACGGATTATTGCAAAGCGCCGAATAGAGGGTCAGTCTTTAATCGGCGATCGGCGCGCCAATTTGAGTTTTCGCCGAACGATGCCTGGAGGACGGAAACAACAAATCAAAACGCCATCACTGGGAGGACACGTCGATGCAAGCAAAGCTCACCCGGACCGTCGCCGGCTTCGCGGCCGCAATGCTGGTCGGACTTGCCGCAGCGAGACCTGCCGCCGCGGACGACGTGAAGCTTCCAGCGAACTTGTCCTGGACGGCCTATGGCACGACGTCCTCCGGCTATGCCCAGTCCATCGGCCTCGGCAACATGCTGAAGAAGCGGTACGGCACGGAACTGCGCATCATCCCCGGCAAGAACGACGTTTCGCGCATGCTGCCGCTGAAGGCGGGGCAGGTCGAAATCTGCGCTTGCGGCATCGCGGCGTATTTCGCCCAGGAAGGCGTGCTGCTGTTCGCGAACAAGAACTGGGGGCCTGTCAAGCAGTTCAATCTGTTCAACAATATCGGCCGGAACGGCATTGCGCTCGGCGTCGCGGGCGACGCCGGCGTGAAGACGGTCCAGGACTTGAAGGGCAAGCGGGTCGCGTGGGTCAAAGGGGCGCCGGCGCTCAACGTCAACGCGACGGCCGTGCTGGCGTTCGGCGGCCTTTCCTGGAACGAAGTCGTCAAGGTCGAGGTCCCCGGCTGGGGCCAGTCGATGCAGGGCATTCTGGACGGACAGATCGATGCGGCGGCCTCCAGCACGATCGCCAGCATCTATTCCCAGATTTCGGCGAGCCCCCGCGGCCTCTGGCATCTGAGCTTCCCGCATGACGACGCGGAAGGCTGGGCGCGCCTGCATTCGGTCGCCCCCTACTGGAACAAGATCGTCGTCACCAGCGCCGTCGACATCAAGAAAAACATCACCGGCGAGACGGCGTACGAAGGCGGCGGCTACGCCTATCCGTCGTTCATCTCGACGCCGACGCTCTCCGACGAGATCGCCTATGGGCTGACCAAGGCCGTGATGGCGAACTACGAGGACTATGCCGCGGCCGGCCCGGGCATGGACGGCTACCTCCTCGAGAATCAGACCATGCAGTGGGTCTTCCCGTATCACCCGGGCGCGATCGCCTATTTCAAGGAGCAGGACGCCTGGACGGCCGAAGACCAAGCCTACACCGATGAACTGCTCCGGCGTCAGGATGTCCTGGCGGACGCCTGGGAGTCATTCATCGACAAGGGCGCCGCGAGCGATGCGACGTTCGAGACCGAGTGGCTGGAACACCGCGCGGCGGCATTGGAAAAGGCGGGCATGAGCGTGCCGTTCCGCAAGCCGCTCTCCTGACGCCGGGCGCATTGGCCCCGAGTATTGCGGCGCCGCGGGCGCCGACCGGGGCCAAGACGCTTTCACGCCCGCCCGCGATCGCGCTATAGCTTGCCCGTCGCCGGGTTAGCACAGCGGTAGTGCAGCGGTTTTGTAAACCGAAGGTCGGGGGTTCAAATCCCTCACCCGGCACCAACTATTGTTGAAAATCAATGACTTAGACGATATTTGGCACGCCCTGGCCTGTCAACGGCGGCGCAAAAACCGGCCACTT
>DAINCG010000270.1:0-6458 GCA_036732525.1 Pseudomonadota bacterium
CGATGAAGGAGCCATAGGCGACGGCGACGGTCACCGACATCTCCGCCGCGCTCGACCGTTCGAGCAGCCTGTAGAATTGGCCCGCGACCGTCGCGACGGCGAGGCCGACCGCCGCGCCCGCGCCGAAGCTGTAGAGGAAGTCGGTCGCGACGCGGGCGACCGACGGCTCCATCTGGTGCCGCAGCACGCCCAGCAATAGTCCGAAGATGGCGATGGCGGCGGCGTCGTTCAGCAGGCTTTCGCCTTCCAGGATGACGAGCAGCCGCCGGGGCGCGCCGATCTCCCGGAACGTCGAAATGACGGCGCCCGGATCGGTCGTCGCCACGGCGGCGCCCAGGATCAGACAGGCGATGATGCCGATCGGCGTCGCGACCCAAAGCGAGCCGCCGATGATCGCGGTGGCGGCGAAGACGGCGAGAATCGCCATGGTCATCACCGCCACGGCGTCCTCGAGCAGCCGGCGCACGTTGACCGCCAGCGTCATCTCAAAGAGGAGCGGCGGCAGGAAGAGGTAAAGCAGCGATTGGGAATCGAGCGCGAGCTGCGCCACGAACCACTGGTCATAGGCGTCGAGCGCGCCGGAGAAAACCCGAATCTCCAGCACCGACGTCGCGACGCCGTGCGTCACGCCGAGCGCGGCCATCAGCACCGCCACGGGCAGGCCGAGCCGCCGGGCGATCGGGACCGCGAGCGCCGCCGCCATCAGGAGGACGATCAGCGCCGCCAGGCCAAACAGAACGATCGTCATCGTCCGGGCTTCCGCGCCGGCCGAAGGGCCGGACCAGAGAGGATTCCTATCAGAATGTTGGCGGCGTGCAGGCGGAAACGACGACGCAGGCGACGTTGCCGCGATTGCGGAACCGATGCGGCAGGCGCGAATCGAACAGATAGGCGTCGCCCGGCCCCAAAGTGCGCGAGCGGTCGCCGACGGTGATCTCGATATGGCCCTCGACGACGATGCCCGCCTCCTCCGCCTCATGGGCGTAGAGGTCCTCGCCGGTGTCGGCGCCGGGCTCGTAGCGCTCGTACAACATCTGCAGCGCGTGGCGGCCAGCGTCGCCCACTTGCAGGAAGACGGCCTTGCCGCCGTCGCAGCCGCTCGGCGGGGAAATCTCGCGCAGCTCCTCGTGGGCGAAGAAGATCGGCTCATCGGCCGCCGCCTCGACGGCGAAGAACTCCGACATCGAGACCCCGAGGCCGTCCAGGATCTTCTTGAGCGAAGAGACCGAAGGGCTCGTCCGGTTCTGCTCGACCATCGAGATCATCCCGTTGGTGACGCCGCTCAACTCCGCCAGCTGCCGCTGGGAGAGCTTGCGGGCCTCGCGCAACGCCTTCAGTCGCTGCCCCACATCGATGTCCATCCGCTCCACTCCGTATGCCTGCCGCTGATTAGCATATTTTTCGTATTGATCAAAATTCTAAACTCATATAGAAAAATGCCCGGATCGTTTAATTTCCTGAACGGCCGCAATTGGAAGGAACCAGACATGTCCGCCAACGCCGCCCTTCTCGCCCGACGCCAGGCCGCAGTCCCGCGCGGCGTCGCCACGTCCGCCCCGATCTTCGCCGACCGCGCGGAGAATGGCGAAATCTGGGACGTCGAGGGCAAGCGCTATGTCGACTTCGCGTCCGGCATCGCCGTCACCAACACCGGCCACCGCCACCCGCGCGTGATGGCCGCCGCCATGGCGCAGATGGAGCGCTTCACGCACACGGCCTTTCAGGTCACGGGCTACGACGTCTACGTGGAGTTGGCCGAGCGCCTGAACGCGCTGGCGCCGATCCGGGACGCAAAGACGATCTTCTTCACGACCGGCGCCGAAGCGACCGAGAACGCCATCAAGGTCGCCCGCGCCCACACCGGCCGACCCGGCGTCATCACCTTCACCGGCGCGTTCCATGGCCGGACGATGCTGACCATGGCGATGACCGGCAAGGTCGCGCCCTACAAGACCAAGTTCGGCCCGCTGCCGGCCGGAGTCTTCCACTGCCCGTTCCCGATTGCGCATCACGGCGTGACAGAGGAAGCGGCGCTGAAGGCGCTCGACCACATCTTCCGCGCGGACTGCGCGCCCGACCAGACCGCCGCGATCGTCATCGAGCCGGTGCAGGGCGAAGGCGGCTTCTACCAGACGCCGAAGAGCTTCATGCGCGCGCTCCGCGAGATCTGCGACCGCCACGGCATCCTGCTGATCGCCGACGAGGTGCAGACGGGCTTCGCCCGCACGGGCAAGGTCTTCGCCATCGAGCATTACGACATCGAGCCGGATCTGATCCCGGTCGCGAAGGCGCTCGGCGGCGGCTTTCCGATCTCCGGCCTGATCGGCAAGGCCGACATCATGGACGCGCCGGAGCCGGGCGGCCTCGGCGGCACCTATGCCGGCAGCCCGGTCGCCTGCGCGGCCGCGCTCGCCGTGCTCGACGTCATCCGCGACGAGGATCTTTGCGCCCGCGCCGACCGGATCGGCGCCCGCATGGTCCAGCGCTTGGAAGCCATCCGCCGCTCCAACGCCGCCCGCCCCATCGGCGACGTGCGCGGCCTCGGCGCGATGGTCGCCTTCGAGCTGGTCAAGGAGCGGGGCGGCCACGACCCGGCGCCGGAAGCCATCAAACCGGTCAGCGACGGCGCGCTCGAAAAGGGCCTGCTGCTCTTGTCGTGCGGCTACTACGGCAACACCATCCGGCTGCTCGCGCCCCTCACCATCCAGGACGATCATCTGGACGAGGGCCTGGACATGCTTGAGAGCTCCCTGGCGCTGGCTGCCTGACCAACGGCCTGCGTTTCGGGACGCCGGGGCGGATCGACCGAACGTCGATCCGCCCCGGTTGCGTTCTGCTTGATCGATCCGACCTGGCGGGGCCAGACTGCGTGACTGCTTCTGGGAGCGCGCCCGGCCCATGCCTGCGCCAATCTACGACCTCCGCCAGACGTCCGGCGGCTTCCTGATCGAAGTGCTGCGCCGGCGCGCGGACGCCGACGACGCTCCGCCCGACGCGCTCAAGCGCTACGAGATCGGCTGCGACGTCTATATCAAGCAGTGGAGCTATTCCGTCCTCAACAAGACCTTCTTCTGGCTGGCGCTCGTCGCGAGCGTCGCGGTTCTGGTCTGGCCGGCGCTGCTCGCGTCCCTGAAGGCGCTCGACGGCATCTCGCTCGTCGCGTCGGCGATCACCCAGACCATGGCGACGGCGATCGCCGCCTTCTTCGTCGGCCTCTATCTCCACTACAAGAAGCGCCAGACGTCAGCCGAAACGCTCCTGCGCGCGATCGCCTTCGGCGACCTCCCGACGGACCAGATCGCGGCGCGCGCCAGCGAAGAACTCGATCGCGTCGACCAGGGCGTCGTCTTCCGCGCCGAGGCGAAGAATGACGAATAGCGGCGCTCAGGCCGCCTTCGGGTAGCGGATCAGCTTGCTGCCGGAGATGCGGCCCTCCAGGCTGATCGGCCAGACGACACGCGGCCAGCGCAGCTACATCGTCCGCTCCGCCGGCCGGTAGACGGCGGTGTAGAGCGTGCCGAATCCCTGGTCGTAGGCGAGCGAATAGAGCGGCGGGCGCAGGAACGCGCCGACGAAGCGCTCCGCCGGCTCGACGTGCAGGGTCAGCCGCTGCAGCAGAAATCGCTCGCGTTCCACCGTCGCCGTGAAGCGGGCGTGGCTCGACCACTCGACGCGTTCCTGGTGGTTGGTCGCGACGGCCGCGTGGGTGATCGCCGTGCCGCGGTCGGGCGACATGTAGGCGGTGAGATACCGGCGCTCGGCGTCGACGACCGTCACGTTGTAGCTCATGTGCACGGGGATGCGGGCGAGCGCGCGGCCGGCCGCCTCCGCCGTGTCGCAAGTCTGCAGCACGTAGCGCAGCACCAGCGGCACGCCGAAGCCCTCGCCGACCTCGCGCCGCCCGCCGAAGGTCAGCGAGACGGCGAGGCCGGCGTCGTTCATGCCGTCGACCAGGCCCCACATCCCGTCCGACACGCCGACCACGCGGCGGCCGAGCCAGTCCGTTTGCAGGACCATCGCGTCGAACGCATGCAGGCTGTAGTCGTAGTTGCGCACCAGAAGCGGCGTCGGCCCCGGCCAGATCGCCTGGCTGCAGGCAGTCAGATAAGGCGGCGGGCGCCAGAACGAGAGGAAGCGCGCCTGAAGGTCGCCGCCGCCCGCGAGATCGCAAAGATTCTCATAGAGCGGCAGCAATTCCGGCATGTAGCGCTGCAGCGCCCGCCGGCTTTCCAGATATGTGGCGCGGTTCTCGACGCCGCCGCGCGTCCACCAGGCGCGGTAGGCCGGCCAGAGCCGCTGGAACCCGGCCGCCCAGGTCGCGCCCGGCCCGGAATCGTAGATCGCCTGAAACTCAAGCTCCATCGATGGCTCGTGTCCTGGGGACTGGCCGGGGCGCCGCTCCCGTCGCCTACATGATCTTGAAGGCGGGCTCGGTCGGCGCAGCGGCCGGCAGCGGCTTCGCCGCGAACTGGCTCTTAATGCCGTCGATCCATTTCTTCGAGCGCTGGGTGAGCTTGAATTTGTTGTCCATGGCGCGCCCGCGCGTCACCAGGATGCCGAGATCGGCGCCCTCGTAGCGGAAGTCGCCGGGGCCCAGGATGCGCAGGAAGAAGGCTTCCTTCTCGCTCTCCACCGCGCGGCGGTGATAGTCGAAGCGATCGTAGACCAGCGTGCCGTCGTCCTGCATCTTGTAGATGCCGCTCTCGGGCGCCTGGGTCACGATGTCGACATTGTCGTCGGTATGCTTCACGACCATCTGGCACCAGGAATCGATATTGGCCTGATCCGCCCAGCGGTCGTTCAACTCATTGACGTCGAGCTTGAACGGCACGCCGGAAAATTCAAGCAGGTGGAACAGGAAGAGCGGCGCGTCGGCATGAGCGAAGGCCGCGTGATTGGTCATCGACGAGGCGCCGGTGATGCGCGGGTTAAGCTCGCCCAGATAGATTTCTCCGGTCTTCTCCTCGATCAGGAAGTCGAGCTCGAAATAGCCGCGATAGCCTTCCTTACGCAGCTGCTCGCCGAACTTGAAGGTGAGTTCCCGCGCCTTGTTGCGGACCTTGGGCGTGAACGCGGTCGAGAAGATCTCGTTGCCGCACCAGCCGCCGCGATAGGGGGTGAGTTCCGGGAAGCCGACCAACTCCGTCATCAGCCGACGATGGTGCCTTCCTTGGTGGCGCAGGCCTCGATCGCCGAGCCGCGGCAGACCAGCCGCTTCATGATCTTGATCTCGCCCTGACCGACGATCTCGTGTTCGTGCTGGCGGAAATCCGCCTCGGTCTTGATGAAGAAGGTGGTGTGGCCGGAATCGCCGAAGGCGGACTGCAGCACGAGGTCGTTGCCGAGCTTCGCTTCCTTGGCCAGTTCCTGCAGGTGGTCCCAGCCCTCGACGCGGGCGAGCGTGTTCGGCGCCGACGGGACGCCGGCCTTGTCGCCGATGCGCACGGTCTCGATCTTGTTGTCGACCCGCGTGCGCAAGTTCGCTTTCGGGAACCAGACCTGGCCGCCAAGCTCTTTCGCCAGCTTCTCGGTCTCGTCGTCGAACATCAGGAAGACGAACTTCGGCTTGCCGCCGCGTTCCTTGATGTAGTCGTACACTTCCTTGTGGCCGAGCAGGTAGTTGTTGATGTCCTCGATCGAGGTGAATTCCGCGTGGGGCGCCTCGCTTGGGATTAGCACGTTCGGATGCCTGCCGTCGTAACAGTCTATATAATTGATATACTTGAAATTCTTGACCCACTCATCGAGACCCAGCAGATTGAAGTTCGTCGCGGAGACGAAATAAATCGGCTGGTCGTTGCGATGGAAGAAGCGGCGAATCTCGGAAATGTTCTTCAGCGGCTTGCGCGCCATAGGTCTATTCCCCCTGTTCTGAGATAAGCGGGCGTCGCGCCCATCGGATATTCGTCTATTCGGCCGCGCGGGCGGTCTGACCGGCATGGCGCGCCAGCGCCTCTGCGGTGAAGACGCGGAGCCCGAGCTCCGGCCGGTAGCCGTGGATCTCGCTGACGTCGAGCGCCCGCATGAAGGCGAGGATGCCGGCGCTTACCACCTGCCCCGGCACCAGGATCGGGAAGCCCGGCGGGTAGGGAATGATGAACGACGCGGAGACGACTTCCTGTCCGGCGGCGATGGCGTCATCCATCTCGCGGCCGTCAAGCGGCATGAAATCGCAGTTCTCCTCGTCGTAGGAGAGGAAGAAGGCGCTCCGGATGTCGCCCTCCGGCGTATCGCCGGACGATCGGAATGCATCGTGGAAGCGGCTGAAATCGGGCAGCGGCGGCACATCGACCACCAGCGACTTGACCCGGCGGTCGAACGCCAGGCGCTCCATCCGGCTCGCGTCGTCCAGCAGCTCGTCCAACTCCTTCGCGACCTCCACCAACACCTCGATCAGATAGGCGACCGAGGACCGCGTCGTCCCGATGTTGGTCATGAAGAGGACCGTGTTGCGGGAC
>DAINCG010000270.1:6472-6678 GCA_036732525.1 Pseudomonadota bacterium
AGAATCTGGGTCTTGAACGTATCGCCGTCCCAGCCGGTTCCACCGACCGTGAGGGTGATCCGCGTCGCGTCCAGGACGAACTCGTCGTTCGCCCAGCTTTCCCAGATGTCGGTCCAGCCCTGTTGCGGGTTGTAGTAGCTCTCGATGCCGCTCTCGCGGAACCCTTCCGGGATCATGTCGCCGGCGGTCAGCAACTCGAAGTACTT
>DAINCG010000271.1:0-6658 GCA_036732525.1 Pseudomonadota bacterium
CGCCGCGCTTTCCGAAGCCGAAATGACCCGCGCCCGCGGCCGGCGCATCGGCATGATCTTCCAGGACCCGCTAACCGCGCTCAATCCCGTGTTGACCGTGGGGACCCAGATCCGCGAGACGCTGCGCAAGCACACCTCGCTCGACGGCCCCGCCATCGACGCCCGCGCGGTCGAACTCCTGACCGCCGTCGGCATTCCGGAGCCGGAACGCCGCCTCGCCCAGTATCCGCACCAGTTCTCCGGCGGCATGCGTCAGCGCGTCGTCATCGCGATCGCGCTGGCGGGCGAGCCCGAACTCCTGATCGCGGACGAGCCGACGACCGCGCTCGACGTTTCCATCCAGTCGGAAATTCTGGCGCTGATCCGGGGCCTCTGCCGCGACCGCAACCTCGGCGTAATCCTGATCACCCACGACATGGCCGTCATCAACGAGGTGACCGACCGGGTCGCCGTCATGCTGCACGGCCACATCGTCGAGGTCGACACGACCCGGAAGATCATCGACGCGCCGAGCCACCCCTACACCCAGAGCCTGATCGCCGCCGTGCCCCGGACCGACGTCAAGCTCGCCCGCTTCCAGCTGGTCGAGGCGACCGCCGGCGGCGAGAGCGCCATCGAAGCGATGTCCAGGGACGTCGCCTGGCTTCGCGAAGGACGGGAGCAGGCCGACACGGGCCCGGGCCCCATGATCGAGGTAGCGAACCTGACCGTCCGGTTCCTGAAATCGCGCGGCGTGCTGCCGCGCTGGAACGAATACTTCAAGGCGGTCGACGACGTGTCGTTCGACATCCGGGCGGGCGAAACCTTCGGCTTGGTCGGCGAATCGGGCTCGGGCAAGTCGACAGTGGCAAAGACCATCGTCGGGCTGGAGGAAGCCTATGAAGGCGAGGTCCGCTACAAGCGCCGCGATATCACCCATCTGCACAAGGATGCGAAGCTCCGCGCCGCCGTCACCGAAATGCAGATCATCTTCCAGGACCCATTTTCCAGCCTCAATCCGCGCATGCGGGTCCGCGACATCATCACGGAGCCGATGGTCTATCACGACCTCGCCGAGGCCCGGGAAGCCAGAGCCGTGGCGGAAGAGCTGCTGGCCCGCGTCGGCCTCGCGGCGGGGGCGGGCGACAAGTATCCGCACCAGTTCTCCGGCGGCCAGCGCCAGCGCATCTGCATCGCCCGGGCGCTGGTCATGCGGCCGGCGATGCTGATCTGCGATGAGCCGACGTCGGCCCTCGACGTCTCGATCCAGGCCTCTCTCCTGAACTTGTTGAAGGACCTGCAGGCGGAACTCGGCCTCACCATGCTGTTCATCAGCCACGACCTCGCGGTCATCCGGCAGATGTGCGACCGCGTCGCCGTCATGCGCCACGGCAAGCTCTGCGAACTCGCGGACAGCGAGACGCTGTTCGCCGACCCCCAGCACGAATATACGAAGGAACTGCTGCGGCTCGCGCCTAAGTTCAGCCGCGACGTCGCCGTTTAACCGATTGCAGAGGCCCCGGCGCTAGGCTGGCGGCCGCGCGTCATTGGGGAGGATCGGCGGTGGACGTAGAGTTCGCGATCGGATCGTTCGGCATATTCGTGATCGTCATCGTCGTTCTGGCGCTGCTGACGATCTTCAAAGGCGTCGTCGTGGTGCCCCAGGGCCACGAATATACGGTGGAGCGGTTCGGCCGCTATACGCGCACGCTGCGCCCCGGACTCAGCGTCATCGTGCCGTTCGTCGACAGCGTCGGCCAGCGCCTCAACGTCATGGAGCAGGTGCTCGACATCCCGACCCAGGAGGTCATCACCAAGGACAACGCCAGCGTCCAGGTCGACGGCGTCGTCTTCTACCAGATCCTGGACGCCGTGCAGGCGGCCTACGAGGTGCGCCACCTGGAGCTCGCCATCGTCAACCTCTGCATGACCAATCTCCGCACGGTGATGGGCTCGATGGACCTGGACGAGCTCTTGTCCCAGCGCGACCGCATCAACAGCCAGCTGCTCGCCGTGGTCGACGAGGCGACGAATTCCTGGGGCGTGAAGATCACCCGCGTCGAGGTGAAGGACATCTCGCCGCCGGACGACCTGGTCGCCGCGATGAACCGGCAGATGAAGGCGGAACGCGACAAGCGCGCCCAGATCCTGGAGGCCGAGGGCCACCGGCAGTCCGAAATTCTGAAGGCCGAAGGCGAGAAGCAGTCCCAGATCCTGGAGGCCGAGGGCCGGCGCGAGGCCGCCTTCCGCGACGCCGAGGCGCGCGAACGCGAGGCGGAGGCGGAAGCCAAGGCGACGCGCATGGTCTCCGAGGCGATCGAGAGCGGCAACGCCCAGGCGATCAACTATTTCGTGGCGCAGCGCTATCTGGAAGCGCTGCAGGCGATGGCGTCCGCCCCGAACCAGAAACTGATGGTGCTGCCGATCGAGGCGACCGGCGTTATCGGCGCGCTCGCTGGCGTGGCCGAGATCGCCAAGGACGCCTTCGGCGGCGGCGGACCCGCCGCCGGGGGAAATGGGGCGCCGCGGTCCGGCGGCGGCCGCATGCCGGCGACGCCGTCCTCCTCGCCCTGGCGGCCGACGGAGGGGGCCTGAAGGCATGCTCGGCGGCGCGTTCGACAGCATCGTCTACTGGCACTGGCTGGCGCTGGCGGCGATCTTCGCCGGCCTGGAAATCCTGGCGCCCGGCGTCTTCCTGATCTTCCCGGGCATCGCCGCGGGGGCCGTCGGGATCGTGCTCCTCGTGCTGCCCGACCTCGACTGGCGCTTCCAGCTCCTGATCTTCGCGGTTCTGGCCGTCGCCCTCATCTTCCTTGGCCGCCGCCTCTACGGCCGGATGTCGGAAGCCGAGGACCACACGACCCTCAACCGCCGCGCCCACCGCCTGGTCGGCGAGGTCTATCCCCTGGCGGGCCCGATGACCGGCGGTCGCGGCAAGCTCCGCGTCGGTGACACCGACTGGCTCGCCCGCCTGGCCGACGGCGACGGCGACCTGCCCGCCGGCCAGGCGATGCGCATCGTCGCCGTCGAGGGCGCCACCCTCGTCGTGGCGCCCCGCGAGGCCGGCTGATCCGGCCGGACGCGCGCGCCTACGGCTGACGGCCGCGTTGCAGGCGGCCGACCAGCGCGGCGGCCGCGAGCAAGGCGAAGGCCGCCACGTCCGTCTCCCAGCCCGGAACAAGCGCGCCGATTGCGCCGAGCGCCAGCATGACGCGCGGCGCAATGCCGATGCGGCCTATGCCGTAAAGCCAGCCCTCGAAAGCCGCCGACAGCATGAAGACGCCGACCACCGCGGTCGTGGCGTCATGCAGGATCGCCAGCGGCTCGCCATGCAGGATCAGCGTCGGGTTCAGGACGAACAGGAACGGCAGAAAGAACAGGATCAGGCCGAGCCGCAAAGCCGTGAAGCCGGTGCGCGACGGTCCCGAGCCGGCGATCGTCGCCGCGGTGATGGCGGCGATGGCGACCGGCGGCGTGATGAAGCTCAACAGCGACCAGTACAGGATGAACAGGTGGCCCGCGACCGGGTTCACGCCGTTCTCCACCAGCGCCGGCCCCATGACGACGGCGAGAAAGATATAACAGGCGGACGAGGTCATGCCCATGCCGAGGATGAAGCTCGTCACCGCGCCGAGAACAAGGATCAGCATGACGTTGTCGCCGGCGAAGTGCAGCAGTTCGCCGGAGAATGAAGGACCGACGCCGGTATAGCTGAGCGCGCCGACGACCATGCCGATGCCGACGAGGATGGCGACGATATTCGCGATGTTGATACTCGCGTCGACGACGAGATCCGCCAGGCGGCGCAGGCCGAAGCGATCGCGCTTCCGCACGGCGGCGATGCCGATAAGGCCGAGACCGACATACCAGGGCGCGTGCGATTCGATCTTCAGCCAGAGCAGCAGGTAGATCAGCGCGGCGATGGCGAACAGGAAATACCAGCCGTCGCGCAGCACCGGGCCGAGCGCCGGGATGTCGGCCCTGGCCTGACCCTTAAGGCCATTGCGCGCCGCGAACATGTCGGCCTGCAACAGGAGCGCAAGATAGTAGAGCACCGCCGGCAGCGCCGCCGCCGTGATGATCGTGGCGTAGGGAACGTTCAGGAACTCCGCCATGAGGAAGGCGACCGCGCCCATCACCGGCGGCATTAAGGCGCCGCCGGTCGACGCGCAGGCTTCGACCGCGCCCGCGTAGTGCGGCGGATAGCCGTTCCGCCGCATGGTCGGGATCGTCATCTTGCCGGTGGTGACGACGTTCGAGATCACCGAGCCCGACAGCATGCCGAAGAGGCCGCTGGACATGACGGAGACCTTGGCCGGGCCGCCGCGGCTCCAGCCGAGAAGCGCCGTCGCGAAGCTCATGAAGAAGGCGCCGCCGCCGGTAATGACCAGCGCCGAGCCGAAGACCAGGAAGCCGATCAAGAGATCGGTGGCGGTCCGCAGAGGCAGGCCGACGATGCTCTCCGTGCCCAGCGCATGCTGGCGCACGAACTCCATCGGCGTGCTGGCCGGTCCCCAGAGGAAGCCCGGCATGCTCTCGGCATAGAGCGGGTAGAGGAAGAACGTCACGCAAACGAGGAAGAGCACGACGCCGCCGGCGCGCCGCACGCCCTCGAGCGCCAGCGCGCAGACCACGCCGGCGACAGCCGTCGGAAAGGGCGGCGCGCTCAGTTCCCATCCCTCCTGCACGATGCGCGAGGCGTTGAGGGCGAGATAGCCGGCCGAACCCAGCGTCAGGGCGAAGAGGCCCCAGTCGTACCAGGGCAGTCGCGGACGGTCGGCGACGCGCGCCGGGTAGATCAGGAAGGCGAGTGACAGAAAGATGCCGAGCATGATGTAGAAGAAGGCGGTGTCGATCATCACATAGCCGACCAGGAAGCGCAGATTGAAAACCTGGTTGATCGACAACAGGATGCCGAGCGTGCCCATCCCCAACAGAAGATGGCGGATGACGCCGGTGGTGCGCGTCGGCGGCGCTTCGGGATCGACGATGCGGGACAGGTCCGGCGCCAGATCGGCCGGATGTGCGGCTGCTTGAGCCATGGGCGCCCCTCCACGGGCTGATCGCCCGCGCCGGGCCGCGAACCAAGTCGGTCGCGGTCCTCGGTTTGCATCGTCTCTTCGGGGTTTTGACCGTGAGGGCGGAACGCGGGCCGGCGTGCATCTGCGCCTTCGCGAGGCCGCCTACAATGGCCAATATTTTCTACAGCACGAATATTGTTCTTGACTCTGCGGCGTGCTGTAGCGCGCCGCGATCGCCGGGCCGGGCGCGCGTCGAAAAGGCGCCATGGGCTGGCCGCTCCACACGAATAAGGGCGAGGACGGCCGAGGCCTCAGGACGCGACGTTGCGCCTCAGAACAGCCGCGTCACGTCGTCGAAGAGTTCGTCGACGTCGTAGCGGCGATCGATGAGGCCCTGGGCGTAAACGCAGTCGATCGCCATTTCGAGATTGCGGCGGTTGGCCTCGAGTCCGAAGGGGTTGAAGTCGACCTCGCCCGGCGTCGGCAGGCCGGCCGCCGCCTTGCTCTGCTCAAGCTGGCGATAGACGTCGCGGATCGCGTCCGGGTGCGCTTCGAGCGCTGCGTTCTTGGCGACGACCATGTGGTTGAGCTGAATCGCGCCATGTTTGGCGCGCCATTCGGCCGCCGCTTTTGCCGGATCCGGGAACAGGGGGCGGACATCCGGATGGCTCACCGGCGCGCCGAGGATGGCGGCGTCCACCTCGCCGGAGATCACCATCTCGTCGAGCGACTTGCCGGGGCCGGCGCGTTCGACGCCCGGCGGATCCTCGACGCCGGCGACGTGCGCATCCTCGAACGTCACCCAATTGATCTTGTCGAGATCGACGCCGAAGTCGTTGACCAGCATGCCGCGCACCCAGGTCACGGTCGTCACGGTGATCGACCGGATGCCGACGCGCAGCCCCTCCAGGTCCTTCGGCCGAAGGTCCCCGTTTTTCGTGTTGTAGACGATAAAGGGGTGCTGAAACCGCGCCAGCAGGACGGCAGGCAGAAGCGTCAGCGGCACGCCGCGCGACTTCGCGATCAGAAAGGTCATGACAGAGAGTTCGGAGACGTCGAATTCCAGATCCCGCACCACCCGCTTGAAGAGCTTGTGCGCCTCCGGGATGTCCGTCAGGTCCAGCTTCAGACCCGGCGACGCAAAGTCGCCGCGCTTGAACGCCTTGGCGACCGGGAGGTCGCCGAACATGGCTTTGAGAGTGACGTCGGACATGACTGGCTCCGGCTGCGGTTGGGTTCAGTCTAGCGTCGGAGCGGGAATCCGGCCACGCTCGGGCATGGGAGCGGGCGGATGACAGCGGATCGGTTGCGCATCGCGGTGGTCGGCGGCGGCATCGGCGGGCTTTTCGCGGCGAAGGCCCTGCTGGCTTCCGGGCACGACGTCGGCGTCTACGAGCAGGCGCCGGCGCTCGGCGAGATCGGCGCCGGCGTCTTCGTCACGCCGAACAGCGTGCGTCAGATGGCGCGGCTCGGCCTCGGCCCCGCGGTCGAAGCGTATGGCGCCCGCGTCGGCCCATCCTCCTGCTATCGGCGGCAGGACGGCTCCCGGATCGCCGGCGTGCAGGTCGCCGACGCCGCCGGCTGGAACGCCGCCTTCGGCATGCACCGCGCCGACTTCGTGGAATTCCTGGCGGCGAGCCTGCCGGCGGGCGTCGTCC
>DAINCG010000272.1:0-632 GCA_036732525.1 Pseudomonadota bacterium
CGCCGCAGAAATCCTGGGCGCGCTCGCCGAAGCGAAGCAGAAGGCCGCCGGATAAGAAAAAGGGGCGCGCCGCCTTGGCGACGCGCCCCCTCGTTCAGAACGTATGGGCCAGGACTTAGAAGTCCATGCCGCCCATGCCGCCCATGCCGTCCATGCCGCCGGGCATGCCGCCGCCAGCGCCCTTCGGCTCCGGCTTCTCGGCGACCATGGCCTCGGTGGTGATCAGCAGGGCCGCGACGGAGGCCGCATCCTGGAGGGCAGTGCGCACGACCTTGGTCGGGTCGATGATGCCTTCCTTGACCAGGTCGACGAACTCGCCGTTCTGCGCGTTGTAGCCGTAGGTCTCCGACTTCGACTCGCGCAGCTTGCCGACGATGACCGACGCATCGGCGCCGGCGTTCGTGGCGATCTGGCGGCACGGGGCCTCCAGCGCGCGACGGACGATGTTGATGCCGACGTTCTGGTCTTCGTTCGCGCCCTTCAGCTTCTCGAGCGCCTTCACGGCGTAGACGAGCGCGGCGCCGCCGCCCGGGACGATGCCTTCCTCGACCGCAGCGCGGGTGGCGTTCAGCGCGTCGTCGACGCGGTCCTTGCGCTCCTTCACTTCGACCTCGGTCGCGCCGCCGACGCGG
>DAINCG010000272.1:677-2442 GCA_036732525.1 Pseudomonadota bacterium
ACGCTCCTGCAGCTTCTCGCGGTCGTAGTCGGACGTGGTCGCCTCGACCTGCTGGCGGATCTGGCCGCAGCGGGCGTTGATGTCGGCCTTCTTGCCGGCGCCGTCGACGATCGTGGTGTTGTCCTTGTCGATCGAGACGCGCTTGGCGGTGCCGAGCATGTCGAGGGTGACGTTCTCGAGCTTGATGCCGAGGTCTTCGGAGATGACCTCGCCGCCCGTCAGGACCGCCATGTCCTCAAGCATCGCCTTGCGGCGATCGCCGAAGCCCGGCGCCTTGACGGCCGCGACCTTGAGGCCGCCGCGCAGCTTATTGACGACGAGGGTGGCGAGCGCCTCGCCCTCGATGTCCTCGGCCACGATCAGCAGCGGGCGGGTCGACTGCACGACGGCTTCCAGAACCGGCAGCATCGACTGCAGCGAGGAGAGCTTCTTCTCGTGCAGGAGGATGTACGGGTTCTCCATCTCGCAGATCATCTTGTCCGCGTTGGTGATGAAGTAGGGGGAGAGGTAGCCGCGGTCGAACTGCATGCCTTCGACGACTTCGAGCTCGGTCTCGAGGCTCTTCGCCTCTTCGACCGTGATGACGCCCTCGTTGCCGACCTTCTGCATCGCCTCGGCGATCATCTTGCCGATTTCGATCTCGCCGTTCGACGAGATGGTGCCGACCTGCGCGATCTCGGAGGAGTCCTTGACCTTCTTCGAGCGCTTCTTCAGGTCCGCGACGACAGCTTCGACCGCGAGGTCGATGCCGCGCTTCAGGTCCATCGGGTTCATGCCGGCGGCGACGGACTTGGCGCCTTCCTTGACGATGGCCTGGGCCAGCACGGTCGCGGTGGTGGTGCCGTCGCCCGCTTCGTCATTGGTCTTCGAGGCCACTTCGCGCACCATCTGGGCGCCCATGTTCTCGGGTAGTCGCGCACGAAGCCGGCGCCGCCGAACACCTGCACGCCGTCCTTGGTGATGCGCGGGGCGCCGAACGCCTTGTCGATGACGACGTTCCGGCCCTTCGGGCCGAGCGTCACCTTCACCGCGTCGGCAAGGACGTTGACGCCCTTGAGCATCCGATCGCGCGCGTCGGCGCTGAAACGGACATCTTTCGCAGCCATATTGTATGCTCCTTTATCGCGTGTGCAGGAGCGCGCGCGGCCCCGCCGCGGCGCTCAAACCAATCTGAGATGCGGCTTCGGGCCGCTTGGCCTTCAGGCGGCCTTCTTCTTCTTCCCGGCGTTCTCGATGATGCCGAGGATGTCGCTTTCCTTCATGATCAGCAGGTCTTCGCCGCCGATCTTGACCTCGGTCCCGGACCACTTGCCGAACAGGATGAAATCGCCGGCCTTCACGTCCAGGGGGTGGACGTTGCCGTTATCGTCGATGCGGCCGCCGCCGACGGCGATGATCTCGCCTTCCTGCGGCTTTTCCTGCGCGGTGTCGGGAATGATGATGCCGCCGGCGCTCTTGGCGTCCTGCTCGACGCGACGAACGAGCACGCGGTCGTGCAGAGGCCTGAAGTTCACAGCCATGGGAGCCCTCTCTCTGTTATGGGGTCTTTGCCATAAAAAGCCGCAGAAGCCTGCGCCTTGCACAGCCCCGACTTCGCGGTTGAGCGCCATTTAGGCAATCCTGACGAACTGATCAAGGAAAAAATTAGCACTCACCAACGCCGGCTGCTAACGACGGCCGCGAGCCCTGGCAGCACTCGCCGATAAAGGCTGCTAATATATTGAGTTTACGCGTTTTTTACGTTGACGACGATAGGGTTACGCGT
>DAINCG010000272.1:2464-5652 GCA_036732525.1 Pseudomonadota bacterium
AGGGGTCGAGGCCGAATCGCGACGCGGGCGGCTTCGCCGTTGGGACGCAGCGTCCCGCCCCATTGAGGACGCTGATCCCGTCCCGCCGGACAAGGGCTCGCGCCGTCTCGGCCTTCGCCTGAACGAAGGAAGGGATCGGAATGAACGCGTTCGCACAGCAGCTCGACGGCTACCGGCTGACCACCACCGAAATCCTGTACCACATGCCCGACCACCCCGGTCTGCTGCAGAGCTTCATCCTGCAGAAACTGGATCAGGCCCCGGAGTATCCGGTGCTGCGCCGCTTCCTGACGTTCTGGGAGCGCGAGATCGACGCGCGCATCCACTCCGTGCGCGTCGCCTCCAAAGGCATCATCTCGCCGGTCGAAATGCGCTTCGCGGACGGCGATTTCCGCGTGCACTGAGGCCGGAACGCCGCAGCCAGCCGGGAACGCTTGTCCGACGCCGCCGGGTCTGCGCAATATCGCCGGACCCGAACAGCAACGACGAGGCGCCCCGATGGCCCGACGCGGCATGCGCTTTGGTATTTTCCTGGCCCCGTTCCACGCCATCGGGGAGAACCCGACGCTCGGCATGGACCGGGACATGGAATTGATCGAGTGGCTCGACCATCTGGGCTATGACGAGGCCTGGATCGGCGAACACCATTCAGCCGGCTGGGAGACCATCGCGGCGCCGGAGATCTTCATCTCCGCCGCGATCCAGCGGACCCGTTCGATCAAGCTGGGATCAGGCGTGACGTCGCTGCCCTACCACCACCCCTTCCTGGTGGCGCAGCGCTTCGTCCAGCTCGATCACATGAGCAAGGGCCGCACCATGCTGGGCTGCGGGCCGGGCGCCCTGCCGTCGGACGCCTACATGATGGGGATCAATCCCGTCGACCAGCGCCGGCGCATGAACGAGGCGCTCGACGCCATCGTCGCGCTGCTGAAGTGCGAAGAGCCGGTCGACATGGAAACCGACTGGTTCACCCTGAAGCAGGGCCGCCTCCATCTCGCCCCCTGGTCGGAGGAAATCCCGATCGCCGTCGCCTCGACGATCACGCCCTTCGGCATGATGGCGGCCGGCCGGCACGGCCTCGGCGTGCTCTCGATCGGCGCCGGCATACCGGGCGGTCCGGAGGCGCTCTCGAAGCAGTGGGGCATCGCCGAGGACGAGGCCGCGAAGCACGGCAAGACGATGGACCGGAACGACTGGCGCATCGTCGTCAACATGCATTGCGCCGAGGACGACGAGGAGGCGCTCCGGCAGGTCAAGGTGGGCGAGCGGCTGGAAACCGTCACGTATTTCGAGGAATCGCTTGGCCGCCCGCCCGGCCGGTCCGACGATCCGCTCCGCGACGGGGTCAGGATGCGGACGACCCTGATCGGCTCCCCCGACACCATCGCCGCCGGCATCGAGCACCTGCTGGAGCTCTCCAAGGGCGGCTTCGGCGCGATGATGTTCCGGGCGAACGAATGGGCCAACCGCGAGCAGACCATGAAGAGCTACGAGCTCTTCGCGCGCTATGTAGCGCCCCGCTTCCAGGGCCAGCTCGACACGATCCGCGCCTCAAACGCCTGGGTGAAGGCGAACCGGTCGACGGTGCTGTCCGGCAATGTGGAGGCCGTGAAGCGCGCCTTTACTGACACCGGCCGCGAGGTGCCGGAGGAATTCAAGTCCCGCACGCTTGGCTATCAGGACGTCGAGAAGGCGGAGAAGGAGAACGCGCAGTGATCGGACGTCTCAACCACGTCGCCATCGTGGTGCCGGACCTGGCCGCCGCCGCGGCGCAGTACCGTGGCGCGCTCGGCGCCCGCGTCTCCGATCCGGAGACGCTGCCCGAACATGGCGTGACCGTCGTCTTCGTCGAGTTGCCGAACACCAAGATCGAACTGTTGGAGCCCTACGGCGAAGGCTCGCCGGTCGCGGGGTTCCTGGAGAAGAACGCGTCGGGCGGCATGCACCATGTCTGCTACGAGGTCGAGGACATCATCGCCGCCCGCGACAAGCTGAAGTCGGAGGGCGCGCGCGTGCTGGGCGACGGAGAGCCGAAGACCGGCGCCCACGGCAAGCCGGTGCTGTTCCTGCATCCCAAGGACTTCTGCGGCACGCTCGTCGAGCTTGAGCAGGCCTGAGGCCGTGCGGCGTCGGGCGACATCGGTTGTGGCGATCGCCGCGTTGGCCCTCGGCCTCGCGGCTGCGCCGTGCCGCGCCGACCAGTTCGATCCGCGCCTCGACGACCTGTTCGCCCGCCTGAAGACCGCGCCCAACCTCTCGGCCAGCCGCAAGATCGAAACGGAGATCTGGGGCATCTGGCTGCAGCATCCCGACGCCAAAGTCTCTGAAGCCACCCAGGCCGGCATCGGCCACATGAACGCCGGGGAGGCGGAGGCGGCGGAGGCGGACTTCACCCGCGCCATCGAGCGCAGCCCGGACTACGCCGAGGCCTGGAACAAGCGCGCGACGCTCCGCTACTTCACCGGGGACTTCAAGGGCTCGGTCGCGGACTGCGCCCAGGTCCTGAAGCTGGAGCCCCGGCATTTCGGCGCGCTCTCCGGCCTCGGCATGATCCATATGGCGATCGAGGACTGGGCCGGCGCCGCGCGCTGGTTCGAAGAGGCGCTCAAGGTCAACCCGCATATGCCGGGGGTCGCCGCGAGTCTGGCCGAGGCGCGCCGCCGCGCGCTGGGTCGCGAGACGTGAGCGACGTCGGCCGCCGGCCGCGCCGGGCGCTCTGACCCGCCATGACATCCCAAGACGCGGCGCCGCAGGACCGGCCGGGCCTCGCCATCGGCCTCTATCTCCTGGCGATGGTCATGTTCGTGGCGATGGACGGCCTGTCGAAGTCGCTGACGACCGGCGGCATGGCGCCCGAATACGTGACGTCGATGCGCTATCTGCTGGTGATGACACTGCTCGCGCCCGCCGTCGCCTGGCAGTGGCGGACCCGGCCGTTCCGGACCGGGCGGCCCGTGTTGCAGATCGCCCGCGGCGTCCTCCTGATCGGCTCGGCGACCATCTTCGTCTATGCGCTCCGGTCGCTGCCGCTGGAGACCGCGACGGCGATCGGCTTCATCTCGCCGATGTTCGTGACCGCGCTTTCGGTCATCTTCCTTCGCGAAAAGGTCGGCGTCCGGCGCTGGAGCGCCGTCGGCGTCGGCTTCATCGGCGTGCTGGCCGGCGGCCAGGTGAACCCGCGCCCGATC
>DAINCG010000272.1:5727-6652 GCA_036732525.1 Pseudomonadota bacterium
GTGCTGCTCTGGTCGACGCTGGCGGGTTTCGCCGTGATCGCGCCCTTCGGCCTCGCCCAATGGCAGGCGCCGACCTGGCCGCAGCTTGGCATGCTCCTGCTGATCGCAGTCTGCCATGTCGGCGGCCAGTTCCTGACCATCCGCGCCTTCATGCTGGCGGCGGCTTCGGCCTTGGCGCCCTTCTCCTACACGACGCTGGTCTGGGCGACCCTGATCGGCCTCTTCGCCTTCGGCTCCCTCCCCGATCTCCCGGCGCCAGCATCCTCGCGGCCGCCGGCCTCTACGTCTGGCGTCGCGAACGCATCGTCACCGGCCAGGCGACCACGCCCGGCGCCTCCATCGTGGCGCTGCAGCCGCATGTGCGGGCCAGGGAAGATATCCACTAAGTTGGCGCCAGACGACGGCCGCGGCTCAATTTGATCGGCGTCAGATGCCGACGCCGGCGTCGCTGCGTCAATTTGCTTGAAAGCGCCGCCGGTATTCAAGTTGACCTAACGTCGTCTGAGGCGTGCTATTTTAAATAGTGGAATGTTTGGCCACTCTAAAGACGGAGGGCGACATGGCGACTTTCACCGTTGACCGATTGGATGACGTGACAAGGGACGACGGCAGGCTGACGCTTCGCGAAGCCGTGGACCTCGCCCAGGATGGCGATCGCATCGACTTCGCCACGCCCGGAAGCATCGTTCTGAGCCAAGGCGCGCTGACGCTCGCGCAGGGCATTACGATCGACGGCGACACCGACGGCGATAACGACGCCGATATTTCCGTCGAAGGCGCCGGCATCAGGTTCACCGACGGCGCGTCGACGATCGAATCCCTGAATATTACCGGTCATACGAGCATTATCGTGTCCGGTCCGGCAAATCTGACATTAATACCAGCTTGCATTGATCAGAACCCGCGCGCCCATTGTCGGCATCCG
>DAINCG010000273.1:0-6623 GCA_036732525.1 Pseudomonadota bacterium
AGGGCGCCCAGAATGGCGAATTGAAACAGATTGTCGGCGTCGCACTCGATATTCGCGCCGAGGTCGAGCATCACGGTTTCGCCGGTGGCCGTCGGCATGATGCTCGCCATCGCCGGCCGGTCGACGCCGATCGGCATGCGCAGCACGAACTTTGAAATCGCCATCAATGCGCCGGTGTTGCCGGCGGAGACGGCCGCTGCGGCCTCCCCCTGCTTCACGGCGTCGAGCGCGCGCCACATGCTGCTGTCCCGGCCACTGCGCAGCGCCTGGGACGGCTTCGTGTCGGCGGATATCACGTCCGGCGCCTCGCGCAGCTCGGACTGGGCGGCCAGCGCCTTGTCGGATTCAAGCAGGCGCGCGACGGTGTCGCCGCCGCCGAACAGCAGGAAGCGCGCATCGGGGAACCGTTCCCGCGCGATGCCGGCGCCGCGTACGACGATCTCGGGCGCTCTGTCGCCGCCCATCGCATCCAGCGCGATTGTCGGTCCCTTGCCTGCCATGATCCTACTCGGGGTCGTAGCGCGTCCGCCGCGACGCGCCGGCTGAATGTAGCGTCATGCTCGCGCATGCGCACTCTTTATCGGCGCCGCGCCGCGGACGCCGGTTCAATCCTTGTCGCGCTTGGCCTTCAGCATCCGGTCCAGGTCCGCGAACGGCCGCCGGGCCGGGGCCGTCGGCGCGTCCGGGGGCGCGTCCGGGGCGTCCGGCGCGCGCGGATATGGATCGAGCGCCATCGCGAGATATTGCAACGCAAGTTCGCCGAAGTCGATGACGTCTCCATCCGCAAGCTCGATATCGAGCGCATCGGGGTCGAGGTCCGCGTCGGCCGGCGTGGCCTTTTCCGGCGTCGTGGTGAAGCGCTCGACGAAGTCCGTCGTCGTCGTCTCCGTGAACGGCTCCAGCGTCACGATGCAGATGCGCGTCGCCTCCAGCGAGGCTGCGCCGCTGGCCTCGTAGAGGTCGCCCGGCGCCAGCCGGACGAGCTTGCCGTCGACCTTGAGCGTCTCGACGGCTTCCACGCCGAGCCGCTCGGCGGCCGCGCGACGCTCCGCCGGGCTGGCGTCGGCGTGGATGTCGGCCGTCCGCCGATCGGCGTTGCTGAGGCGGAGGAGGCGGCTGAATTCCATCGTCATGGCGCTTCGCCCTTGAGCAATTGCGTGTCGGGCAGGGCGCGCCAGGCCGCAGCGAGCGCTTGCGCGGCCACGACGCTTTCGTTCGCCACAGCGTCGTCGGGCGCGCCCTCCTTGTAGAGGTTCCGGGCGAGCGCCGCACGCGTGGCCCCCGCGTCGGCGTCGGCTGCCAGCGCCGGCGCGTAGGCCGCGAGGCGGCCGTAGAGCCGTTCGGCGAGCGCCTTCACCCGGCGGCCGACGCCGAGGTCGCCGGCGCCGAGATCGCGCAGACTGGCGTCCATGTCCGCGACGAAGGCCTCCCCCAACGGACGCTTCAGGGCGCGGACCGCTTCCGGCCCGACGCCGAGCCGCGCCCAGGCGGCAGCCATGTGCAGGGCAAGCAGTTCGAACCGCGTCTCCGGCGTGTCGGCGAGGCCGTAGACGCGAAACTGCTCCGGCGCGACCGCCTGTGCGGCCAGCGACCGGTAGAGCCGCCAGCCCGGGTCGTCCGTGCGGCCGACCCGGCGCGCCCACCAGGCAGTCAGCTTGCGCATTGCGCGCGCTCTTCCGCTCGACTATCAACCAACGTCATGAAACTGCGCTTTCTCGCTCTCGTCCTGCCGCTCATCCTGGCCGCCGCGTGCGCGGACCGGGTCGCGACGCACGGTCATATCCTGCGCACGGCGACGGTGGAAGACGTGCGCCCGGGGGTCGCCACCAAGTCCGACGTTCGCGCCGTGCTCGGCTCGCCGACCAGCGTCGCGCCGTTCGACTCAAGCGTTTGGTATTACATCAGCCAGGTTCGCGTGCGTCAGGCGTTCTTCAAGCCCGACACCGCCCAACAGCAGGTGCTGGTCCTGCACTTCAATCAGGCCGACGTCGTCGACCGGATCGGCGTGCTGGAGGAAGCCGACAGCGAAGAGGTCACCTTGGTCGCGCGGGAAACGCCGACCGCCGGCCACAAGCTGACCTTCCTGGAACAGCTTCTTGGCAATGTCGGGCGATTTACGCGCAACGAACAGGGCCAATAGCAGACAGGTCCAGCAGTGCGAAGGAGAGGCACGAATGCCGCTCGCAAAGGAACACCTCGAGTTCGTCGTCCCGGACATGGACCAGGGCTGGGAGACGCCGCCGGGCTATCCGGCGGGGATCAAGCAGAAGATCCTGGCCGGCGCGCTTGACGATGCGGCGAAGTCGGGCAGCCGCACCCGGCTGCTGCGTTTCGATCCGGGCGTTTACACCACCGAGCCGTTCGTGCACGAGCATTGGGAAGAGGGGTACGTGCTATCGGGCGACCTCTGGGTCGGCAACGATGCGGAAGGGAAGGGCGGCCGCAAGTGCGGGCCGAACACCTATGCCTGCCGGCCGCCGGGGGCCTATCACGGTCCGTTCCGGTCCGAAGGCGGCTGTATGCTGCTCGAAATCCATTTCTACGAGGGTTGAGGCGGTTTCGGTCCGCCGGGCGCGACGCGCCGGCCAAAAAAAGCAGCGGCCCTAAAACACCGCGATTCTTGGAGAATTGCCTGGTTGGGCTGTGCTGACAGCGTCATGACTTATGAATCTCATTGAAAATCGTGGCTCCAGATGATATTTAAAAATCACGCTGAAAGATTGGACCCGCGAAGCGGTAGCTCTTTTTTGGCGCATCGTACTCAAGAAAATTGATGCGATACGTGAACCCTCCCGGCCGGCATGAATTGGCGGCGCGGGCAAGTTTCGAATGGAAGATCTATGACGACTGGAACCGTTAAGTGGTTCAACCAAACCAAAGGCTATGGCTTCATTGAGCCGGAAGACGGCTCGAAGGACGCCTTTGTACATATTTCCGCGCTGGAACGCGCCGGGATTTCGACGCTGACCGAAGGCCAGAAGGTGCGCTACGAGCTCCAGACCGGCAAGAACGGCAAGGCGTCGGCGGAAAACCTGTCGATCGCCGGCTGACCGCCGCGACGCGACAGCGACCGAGATTGAGGCCCGTAGCGATACGGGCCTCTTTTCGTTTCGGAAGCCGCCCAAGGCGGATGGAGGCGACCGCGATGCGCAAGCCGAACTACAAGTTTGAACGCAAGACGCGCGAAATCCAGAAGCAGGAGAAGAAGGCCGCGAAGCTCGCCGCGAAGCGAGAGCGGGCGGACGAAGCCGAGCCGGACGCGGCCGAAGACAATGCGAGGACCGAGAATGAAGCCTGAGACCGCAAAACACGTTGAGAAGCCTTTCGCGCCAGACGCCGGCGCGACGGAGACCGTCGAGGCGCTGTCGAAAAGCGCCGAGGCGTGGAACGGCGGACGCCAGAAATCGGTTACGCCGATGACCTTCTGAACGGCGCGCGCGGTTCCTTTTCGGGTCCTGGAGCTCTCCGGCCGCTCGCCCGCAAGGGCGCCCGGCCGCGACGCGCAGCCTTTGACCGAGTGAACACATGCAAGAGCCATTGCTGATGGCGGCCGCGAACGTGAAAACGTTCGGCGGCAATGCGCACCTGACCGGCGCAAGCGGCTTTTTCTATCAGACGGGCGAGCGGCTGTTTGTCGTGACCAGCCGACATGTGCTCTTCGACGACGCCACGGGTCACCGTCCGGACCGTATCGAGATCGAACTCCACATCGACGAAGCGGACCTTGCGCAGACGACCGGGTTTTCCATGCCGCTCTACCGCGACGGGACGGCGCTTTGGCGCGAGGCGACGGACCGCGGCGGAGAGGTGGACGTCGCAGCGCCCGAAATCGACCGGGCGGCCCTGCCGCGAACTGCGCTATTGCGGCCGTTCGAGCCGGCGCATCAGGTCGGCGAGCAGGATGAGGTCGAGATCGGCGCGAACATCCTTGTCATTGGATTTCCGCTGGGTTTCCACGACCCGCTGCACCGGCTGCCCGTGGCGCGGCATGCGATCGTCGCCTCGTCCTTCGGCCTGCGGTTCCAGGGCCAGGGCTATTTCCTGACCGACGCGCGCACGCACCGCGGCATCAGCGGCGCGCCGGTCGTGATGCGGGCGCCGATTCGATCGGCGGACGGGCCGCGCAAGGAATTGCCCTGGATCCTCCTCGGCGTGCATTCGACCCGCCTCGACCTTGCGACGCGGGAGCCCGGCGTCGACGAGGCGCTCGGCCTGAACTGCGCCTGGTATGCCGATGTCCTCGCCACGCTGACCGCGGGCTGAACGGTCAGACCGGGCGAGCGACCGGGAGCGTCCAGGCGACGAGCACGTTCTCCGACCGCCAGAGCGGGCCGGGGTCCGTGAATTTCCCGATTTCGGCGCCGCCCTGCGCGCGGTAGAAGGCGCGGGCGTTCGCGTTCTCCGCGACCACGGCGAGGCCGGCGCGGCGATAGCCCGCCGCGGCGAGGCCATCGAACGCCAATCCGAGGAGGCGCTTGCCGAGCCCCCGGCCGGCCAGGGCGCTGTCGACGTAGAGGTGCATCACCTCGCCCATGTCGCCGAAGATTTCAGCGCCCGGCGGCCCGAACGCGACGAACCCGACAATGCGCCCGTCAAGCGTCGCAAGCAGGGTGCGCATGCCCGGCTTCTCGCCGGAAAGGCTGGCGCGCCACCGGTCGCACCGCCGGGCCTCGTCGAGCAGGGCGTAGGCTTCTGCCGGAGCGACGCCACGATACGTCTCACGCCAGATCCTGACATGGAAAGCGGCGAGGTCTTGGGCATCGTCCGCGATGGCCGGACGGATGTCGACCGTTAGGGTCAACCGTTGCGCCCGGCATAGGCGAGGCCGGCGAGCCAGGCGAGCTTGCACAGTTCGAGCGCCGCGTAGATGGCGTGCGCGGCGGAGGGTTCGACCGTTCCGCCGGCGGCCAGGACTTCGGCGCGCGCCATCAGCTCGGGACGGAGCCAGATTTCCTGCGCGGCCATGAGCGCGACCAGCATCACGACGGCGATCGTCCGTCGGCGCGGAAAGCCGATTCCGGCGAGGCTGAGCGCCAGGATCAGCGCGAAGATCCATTCGGCCGCCGAGAGCCGGGCGAAGACGTTTGCCGTCGCGGCATAGGCGAACGGCTTGGCGACGTCCGGCCCCGCCTGGAAGACCGCGGGCACGGCGATGAAGCCGGCGCCCAGGATCAGCCCGGCCCAAAGGCCGGGGGCAAGACTCGCGGCGACGCTCGCGACATGACGGATCACCGAAGACGCTCCCGCCGGGCCAGCGCGGCGAGCGCCAGGGTGGACGCCAGCGCCGCGCCGGCGAAGCACCAGGCGCCGGGGCCGACCGCGGCGTCGGCGACGACGCTCGACTTCGCCGTCAGGACGACGAGCGCGATCACGAAGACGTCCAGCATCGACCACTTCGACACGCCGTGCGCGATCTCAAGCGACCGCGCCGCCGCTGTCGGCCGCGCCCAGGCCCAGAAGCCGATTGCGATCTTGGCGAGCGGAAAGACCACCGCGAAGGCTGCAATGGCGAAGGCCAGCAGCCATTCGCCGTCGCGCACGAAGGTCAAGAGGCCGCCCAGGACCGAGTGCTCCGACGTCAGCAGCCAGAAACTGGTGACCGTCATGATCGGCAGCAGCCAGCCGAGCGCCAAGAGCGGTCCCGCCGCGAGCAGCAGGATGGGCGCGGACCGGGCGAACAGCGCGTTCATCCCGAAGGCGCGCCCGCCTTCCCGCGCGCCAGATATTGCTGCACGCCGACCGGAAGGAGGATCGCCAGGCCGAACCAGTTCGACTCGGCGCTCGGCGCGACCATCAGGATCGCGGCGATCGCGAGCAGCAGCCGCCAGATCGCGCCCATCGGCGCGATCAGATATCCGGTAAGCGCTGCCCCCAGCAGAACGATGCCGGCGATGCAGGTGCCGACCACCATGGCGTAGTCGTAGAGGTTGAACCCGTCCGTCACGATCAGCATGACCGGCGCGTAGACGAAGACGAACGGCACCATCACCTTGGCGTTGCCGAGCCGGAACGCGGTGGTGCCGGTCTTGAACGGGTTCGCGCCGGCGATGCCGCCGGCTGCGTAGGCGGACACGCAGACGGGCGGCGTCAGGTCGGCGAGCACGCCGTAGTAGAGCACGAAGAGGTGTGCCGCGAGCGGCGGGACGCCGAGATTGCCGAGCGCCGGCGTCGCGATCGCCTGCAGCATGATGTAGAGCGCCGTCGTCGGCAGGCCCGCGCCCATCAGCACGCAGGCGAGGGCGATGAACATGAGCGAGATGAACAGCGTCGCCGCATTGGCGGTGAACAGCGCCGGTTTCGCCGCCCCGTCGCCGACCAGATCGAACGGCAGGCCGGCGGTCAGCGCGGTGAGGATATCGACGGTCTCGAGCGCGCCCTGGGTCACCATGAAGCCCAGCCGGAAAGTGACGCCGGTCAGCGTGATAACGCCGACGACGATGCCGACCGCGGCGCCGGCCGCGCCGACCGCCAGGGCGTATTTCGACCCCATGGCGAAGGCCGCGGTCAGGCTCTGCCGGTCGAGGGCATGACGGTATCGGACGAAGCCGATCAGCAGGCTCGCCCCGAACAGAGAGAACGTGACGGGATCGAATTTTATGACGACGATGTCCATGAAGGCGGCT
>DAINCG010000274.1:0-2737 GCA_036732525.1 Pseudomonadota bacterium
CGTAGCAGGCGGCGAAGCCGAAGACGCCGATCGTCCAGGCGCCCTCCCGGCCGATCCGGTCCGCCAGCCAGCCGCCGTTGATCTGCCCCAGGACTCCCGCCGCGCTGACCAGCGCCAGCGCCAGCGCGGCCGTGTCCGCATCGAAGCCGACGTCGAGCAGATACTGCGTCTGGTGCACCTGCACCGCGTACCAGTTCCACAGCATGGCGAACGCTGCGAGCGCCAGGAACCAGAAGGCGGCCGTCCGGAGCGCCTCCCGCAAGGTCGGCCCATCCGGCTGTTCGACCGACTGGCGGAGGCCCGCGGCGTCCGTCTTGACTGCGTCGCCGTCGGGCAGGAGGCCAAGGTCCGCGGGCCGCCGGCGCTGGGCGATCAGGTTGAGCGGCGCCAGCATGAAGAAGACGATGCCGGCGATGGTCCAGCACGCCTTGCGCCAGCCGAGCGTGGCGATGATGTCGGCCGCGAGCGGCAAGAGCGTCACCGCGCCGACGCCGACGCCGGCGAAGGCGATGCCGACGGCGAGCCCGCGCCGGCGCTGAAACCAGAGCGGCAGCGTCGCCGAGTGGCCGATGTAGCCAAGGATCGTGCTGCCGCCAAGGACCAGCACGCCGAAGGTCAGGTAGAGCATCCAGGGCTCGGTCACGAGGGTCGTCGCGGCGAACCCGCCCGCCATCATCGCGGATCCGGCCGGCATGATCAGGCGGGGGCCGTGCCGGCTCAACAGCACGCCGACCATCGGGCCCATCAGCGATGCGAAGAGAAAACCCATCGAGAAGGCGCCCGCCGTCTCGCCGCGCGACCAGCCGAATTCCGCCAGGATGGCGGGATAGAGCAGCGAGAAGGCCGTGCGCGCGTTGACGCCGACCGCCATCGTCGCGAAGGCGCAGGCGACGATGACCCAGCCATAATAGAACGGCAGGCCGAACGGCTGGCGGGATGCTTCGACTGTGGCCGTCTGCGGCTTCTGGTCGGTCCGGGGCCGCCCAGCCGCCGACGTCCGCGCCGGGCCAGGTCGGGGCGGCGGCCAATAGCGGACGGGCGCGTCGCTCACTTGATGGGAGAGAAGGGAGCCGGCGTCGTCAGGTTGTTTTCCTGCGCGACCACCAGCCCGTCCGACCGGGCCTGATAGTCGGCCCAGGCGGGGTCGGCGTCGCGCTTGGCGCGCTTCGCCTCCATGTCGGCCAGGCTGTCATAGCCCCAGATATGCGTCACCTTGTTCAGGCTGCCCGACGTGTGGACGAAGTAGCCGAGCAGGTTCAGCCCGTGCCGCTGCTGCACGGGCAGGCCGTATTCCTCGAAGACCGAGAGGTACTGCTTCATCTTGCGGGGCGCGATCGAATAGCAGCGCACATCGACGATCATGGTTTTCGGTTCCCTAGTTGCCGGCCAGGTCAGGTCCCGTCCGGGTAGAAGCGCGCCTTGATGCCGGCGGCATAGGCGGCGAGATTTGCGTGGCCGCGCGCCGCCTGGCGGAGCGGCGAGTCATAACCGTCATCGACGATCGCCGCGACGAAGGCGCCGACGGAGGCGTCGACCGCCGTCGGCGACGGGCCGTGCATGAACGGCTTGTCGCCGAGCCAGCCGGCGATGGCGTCGAGGTTGCGGGCGCCCATCTCGAACTGCTCTTCCAGGCTGTGCCGGCCGATGCCGTGGCCGTACATCGCCTGCTCCACCGATTTGCGGATGCGGTTCGCGATCAGCGGCCGGACGATCTTCGGGATCTTGACGAAGAAGGCGTCGCGGAGCTGGACCCAGTTCTCCTCGATCAGCCAGCGGGCGGCCACGAGATTCCAGTAGAGATGCTCTTCCGCGAGCCGCTGGAAGGCAAGCGAAGCGGCCTTCTGCTCCGCGGTCAGGCCGACGTCGAAGTCGACGCCACGTGTCCGCTCCAGGTGATGGCGGATCAGCGTGGAGTCAGCGACGACCTCCCCGTCGTCGACGATCAGCGGCAGCTTGCCCTTGGGCGCTTTCCTCGGGTCGTCCTGATAGACGATTTCGTGCTCCAGTCCCGCCATGCGCAGCAGGATCAGGACCTTGACGCCGAACGGGGTTCCGGTCGGCTGGCCGAAGGCGGCGCGGAAGGTGTGCAACTCGATCATCGCGGTCTCCTGGACGATTCGACCCTTGCCATACCCCGGCCGGTTTACGCCCCCGCGTCAGCCCCGGATGCCGTGCATGTAGGGACCGGGCTCGCGCAGCGGCGCGGCGGTGTGGGCGAAATCGACCAGAAGCTTTCGCGTGTCGCGCGGATCGACGATCTCCTCGATCCAGAACGTCTCCGCCGATCGGAAGGGCGAGCGCAGCTTCTCCAGCCGCTCCTCGATCTCGGCGAGCTTGGCCTCGGGGTCGTCCGCGGCCTCAATGTCCGCGCGGTATGCGGCTTCGATGCCGCCCTCGAGCGGCAGGGAGCCCCAGCGCCCGGACGGCCAGGCGTAGCGCATGTTGAAGCGGCTGCCGTTCTGGTGCGCGGCCCCCGCGACGCCGAAGACGTTCCGGATGATGACGGAGCACCAGGGGATCGTCGACTGCCAGATCGCCGCCATGGCGCGGGCGCCTTCCTTGATCGTGCCGGACTTCTCCGATTCGAGGCCGATCAGGAAGCCGGGGCAGTCGACCAGGTAGATCATCGGCAGGTGGAAGGTCTGGGCCATGTCGACGAAGCGTTCGACCTTGCGGCAGGCGTCGGCGGTCCCGCCGCCGCCGAGCCGCCGTCGGCCGATGCCGCCCCCGGATCCGC
>DAINCG010000274.1:2747-3215 GCA_036732525.1 Pseudomonadota bacterium
GCGGTCCAGCCGCCGCCGAAATGGAACGGGTCGCTCGCCATGACCGCGACCGGCCAGCCATCGACGCGCGCGAAGCCGGTGATGACGGAGCGGCCGTACATCCGGCCCATCTCGAAGAAGCTGCCATGGTCGACGACCGCCTCGACGATCGGGCGCATCTTGTAGACCTTGCGGATGTCGCGCGGCACCGCGTCCAGAAGCCAGTCCTCGCGCCGCTCCGGATCGTCGGTCGGCGCCACCCATTCCGGCAGTTCGTAGGCGCGCCTTCTCGAAGGCCTCCTCCTCGGTGTCGACCGCCTCGTCGACCGCGCCGGCGCGGAGCTGGATCTTCCAGCCGCCGAGCTCCTGCTTGTCGAGCTTCTGGCCGAGCCGCGCGACGACCGGCGGCCCCGCGACGAAGAGGGCGGACAAGCCCTTCACCATGACCGAATAGTGCGCGGCCGCCTGATGCGCCGCGCCGAGGCCCGC
>DAINCG010000274.1:3258-6582 GCA_036732525.1 Pseudomonadota bacterium
CGACGCGCGGCACGGTCGCCATGTTCTTGACGACCCACTCCCAGCCCTTGACGCCGGGCACGTTGGCGCGGCCCGTCGTCTCGATCGTCTTGACCGAACCGCCGCCGCCGGAGCCTTCGATGATGCGGATCAGGGGCAGACGGAGCTCGTGCGCCATCTGCTCGCACATGATGTGCTTTTCCTTGATCGTGGCGTCGGCGGAGCCGCCGCGCACGGTGAAGTCGTCCCCGCCGATCACGACCTGGCGGCCGTTCACCCGACCGCGCCCGAAGACGAAGTTGGAGGCCATGAAGCCTTCCAGGTCGTTCTGGCCGTCATATTGCGCCATGCCGGCGATCTTGCCGAGTTCGTGGAACGTGCCGGCGTCGAGCATCGCCGCGATGCGCTCGCGCACCGTCATGCGGCCGCCGTCCTTCTGGCGCTTCACTTTGTCGGCGCCGCCCATCTGGTCGGCATAGGCTTCGCGGCGGCGGAGTTCGTCGAGTTCGGTCTGCCAACTCATGGGGGCGGCGGTTCCTCAAGTGTTTTGGTCGGATTTGCCCAGGATGTTACCGGGGCCTTGCGGCGCGCGCCAGAACGCGGGCTATCATGCCGCGACCTCTTGGGAGCGACTACCGCATGAGCGACATCACCGCATTCGTCGGAACCGGCCGCATGGGCGGGCCGATGGCCTCCAACCTCGCCCGGAAAGCGAACGCGCTCGGCCGGCGCATCCGCGTCTACGACAAATTCCCGGAGGCCGCCGCCGCGTGTCGCGACGCGGGCGCGGAGGTCGCGGACAGCCTGGAAGCCTGTCTCGACGGCGCCGACGTCGTCTTCTCCATGGTGCCGGCGGGCCCGGATGTCCGCGCGCTCTACCTGGAGCCGGGCGGCATTCTGGACCGTACGCCGCCGGGCGCGGTGCTGGCGGACTGCTCGACCATCGACGTGCAGACCGCACAGGACGTCGCGGCGGCGGCCAAGGCGCGCGGCTTCCGCATGATCGACGCGCCGGTTTCCGGCGGCGTCGGCGGCGCGGAGGCGGCGACGCTCACGTTCATGGTCGGCGGCGACGCGGCGGACCTGGAAGCCGTCCGGCCGCAGATCGAGGCGATGGGCGCCAAGATCGTCCACTGCGGCCCCTCCGGCATGGGGGAGGCGGCGAAGATCTGCAACAACATGCTGGCCGGCATCAACGCGGTCGCGGTCGCGGAAAGTTATGCGATCGGCCAGCGCCTCGGCCTCGATCCGAAGGTGCTCTACGATGTCGTTTCCACTTCGTCCGGGCAAAGCTTCATCGGGACGCGCTCGCCGCCGGTGAAGGGCCTGACCGAAACTTCGCCGGCCGAGCGGGACTTTCAGCCGGGCTTCACGATTTCGCTGATGCTGAAGGACTTGAGGCTTGCCCAGGCGGCGGCGAAGCAGATCGACCAGGCGAGCCCGGTCGGCGCGGCGGCGGCGGAGGTGTTCGCGCTGGCCGCCGGCGCCGGCCTCGCCGGCCTCGATTCGTCCGCCGTCTACAAGCTGATCGCCGGCGAGGCGAAACGCGGCTAGGCCGGTCATGGACGCCAGCCTGCCGCCAGAGCTCGAGGACTTTCGGCAGGAGGTCCGCGGCTTCATCCGGGACAACCTGCCGGCCGACGTCCGCGAGCGGTGGCTGGAAAGTCCGACCGTCCTGTTCGCCAACCGGTCCGACACGGTCCGTTGGCAGAAGATCCTGCACGGCCGCGGCTGGTCCGTGCCGACCTGGCCGGTCGAGCATGGCGGGCCCGGCTGGGACGTCATGCAGCGCTATGTCTTCGAGATCGAGACGGCGATCGCCGGCGCCCCGCCGCCGCCCAACGCCGGTCCGCGCATGATCGGGCCGGTGCTGATGGCCTATGGCTCGCCGGAGCAGAAGGCGCGCTTCCTGCCGCGCATCGCGTCGGCCGACGACTATTGGTGCCAGGGCTACTCGGAGCCGAACTCCGGTTCCGACCTCGCCGCGCTCGGCCTCTCGGCGCGCCGGGACGGCGACGAGTACGTCCTGAACGGCTCTAAGATCTGGACCACGCTTGCGCACGAGGCGGACTGGATGTTCCTGCTGACCCGGACCGACGCGTCCGGCCGAAAGCAGGACGGGATCACCTTCCTCCTGGTCGACATGACGGCGCCCGGCCTGACCGTCCGGCCGCTGCCCTACATGACCGGCGTCCACGAGTTCAATCAGGTCTTCTTCGACGACGTCCGCACGCCCGTTTCGCTGCGCATTGGCGAGGAGGGGCAAGGCTGGGAGATCGCCAAGTACCTGCTGGAGTTCGAACGGGGCGGCAATTTCCTCTCCGGCCGCATCCGGGCGCAGCTCGACCGGGCGCGGCGGGCGGCGGCCTGGTCCGGCGTTCAGGCCGACGCCGATTTCCGCCGCCGTCTCGCGGATCTGGAGACCCGCGCGGAAGCGGTCGCCTGGACGGAGCTCCGCATCCTCGATCGCGCTTCCAAGGGCGGTCGGCCCGGGCCCGAAGCCTCCTATATCAAGCTGCTCGGCGCGGAGATGAACAAGGACGTGACCGAACTCGCCATGCTGGCGGCGGGCTATGCGGCCCATTTCGGCGAACGCAGCCGCGAGGCCGGGCCCTCCAACTTGGTCCCGCTCGCGCCTGATACGGCGATGAACGCCGCCGACCGCTATTTCGACCACCGCGCCAACTCGATCATGGGCGGCGCCAACGAAGTGCAGCACGACGTCATCGCCAAGCGCATGCTGGGTCTTTGAACGGACGCTTGCTCAACCGCGGCCACGATGATATTCCGGATATGAGAAATTATACCATATTCGGGAATTGTCCGTGTCCGACGCCATCACCGCGCAGCTCGCCGAGCGGCTGAAGCGGCTCCGCCAGGAGCGCGGCTCGCCGCCGAAACCGGCCTCAGCCGCGCGACGCTCTCGCGGATGGAGAACGCGGAGACCAGCCCGACGGCCGAAGCGCTCGGCAAGCTCTCCGCCGCGTACGGCATGTCGCTCTCCCGGCTGATGGCGCTGGCGGAGGCCGGGCGCGCCGGCGTCGTGCGCCGTGCGGACCAGCCGCTCTGGACCGATCCCGCGACGGGCTACCGCCGCCGCTCCGTATCGCCGCCGGCGGAAGGGCTGCGCGCGGAGGCGCTTGAATGCGACCTGCCGCCCGGTACGGAGATCGCCTATGACCGGCCCGCCTATCCGGGCCAGGAGCATCATCTGGTCATGCTCGACGGCGCGCTGGAGGTTGCGGTCGAAGGCGACGTCCATCGCCTGGTGGCCGGCGATTGCCTCCGTTACCGCCTGTTCGGCCGGAACCGCTTTCATGCGGACGACGCGGCGGGCGCCGGCGC
>DAINCG010000275.1:0-6551 GCA_036732525.1 Pseudomonadota bacterium
GCCGTGCACCAGCACCGCGCGGATGGCGTCGTTCGCTTCGACTTCCCAGCAGATATCGCAGAGCCGTTCCGCCATCTCCATCGACAGCGCGTTCAGAACTTCGGGCCGGTTGAGGGTGATGACGGCGACGGCGCCCTCCTTGCGCAGCAGCACCGGATCGGCCATGGTTTCATCTCCTTCTGATACGGCCAAGGACGGGCGACGGTAGCCATACCGATCCGACTTGCCAAGCGAAGGCAGACCCAGATGCCAGTCCCGTTTCCCAGGCGCCGCGCCTCTGCGCCGGCCTTGCCGCCGGACGCGCGCGACGTCTCGCAAGGCGTGGCGCTCGCGCTTTTTGCCGGGCTCGCCTTCACGATCTCCTTCGCGCTGATCAAGCGCCTGGGACCCGAGATGCCGACGACGCAGATCATGCTGTTCCGCATGTCCTTCGGGCTGCTGCCGCTCCTGCCGCTGCTGCTCCGCGCGCCGCCCGGCATTTTGCGAACCAAGCGGCCGTTCGGCCATCTCTACCGCATCGCGGCGGGCGGCTGCTCCATGTTCCTGGTCTATTGGGCGGCGGCGCGGATGCCGCTGGCGGAGCTTGCCGCCACCCAGTTCACCATGCCGCTCTTCCTGACCGTCCTCTCCGTGCCGCTATTGGGAGAAGCCGTCGGCTGGCGGCGCGCGACCGCGACCGTCGTCGGATTTGGCGGCGTGCTGATCATGCTCAATCCGGCGGCGGGCGGTTTCGGCGGCCTGGGCGTCGCCTACGCTGTCGCCATCGCCGCCGCCTTCCTCTACGCCATCGCGGTGATCGCGATGCGCCAGCTCGGCCGGACGGAGCCGGCGCTGCGGACGACGATCTACTTCAGCCTGGTCGCCGCGACGGCCGGCGGCGTCGGCTGTCTCTTCGATTGGGTCGACCCGACGCCGGAGCAATGGGCGCTTCTGATCGGCACTGGGCTGGTCGGCGGTCTCGGCCAATATGCCCTGGTCTCGGCCTATGCCCGGGCGCCGGCGACGATCGTCGCGCCCTTCGATTACAGCCAGCTCGTTTGGGCGGCCGCGCTCGGCTTCCTGGTCTGGAACGAGGTTCCGACCTCGAACGTTTTCTTCGGCGCGGCTGTGCTGACGGGCGCCGGCCTCTATATCTTCCGCCGGGAGGCGCGCCTTTCCAGGCGTCCAGGCTAGGCGTCATTCCGTCGCGCCAATTAATTTTGTGCAGCGCACAAATTTCCTTGACTCAGTCCCGGCCGTTCGCATATGCAGACTACCGTTGTGCAGCGCACAAGAGTTCCGCTGCGCCGGCTGCTGAGATTTCGCCCGGGCACAAGAGCGCCGCGGCGCTCCAGCGAAACAAGGAGAGATCACGATGACGACGAAAACCGCGACGGCCGCGAAGCCGGTGTTTGATTTCGACGTGTTCAAGACCATGGGTCAGTTCAAGGCGCCGGGCTTCGACATGGAAGCCATGATGGCGACGCAGCGGAAGAACATGGAAGCCGCCGCCGCCGCCAGCCAGCGTGCGTTCGAAGGCATGAGCGCCATCATGCGCCGCCAGGCCGAGGTCGCCCGCGAGAGCGCCGAGACCACGATGAAGGCGATGAGCGAGTGCGCCTCCTGCGCCCCGGAAGAGCGGGTCGCCAAGCAGGCCGACTTCGCCAAGTCCGCCTACACGAACTTCTTTGCGAACAGCAAGGAATTCTACGACATGGCCGCGAAGACCGCGGATGAGACCATGGGCCTCATCAACGATCGCATGACCGCGACCATCGACGAGTCGAAGAAGGCCTTCGCCGCGAAGTAAGCCTTCGTCCCCCGCAAGGGGAACGACATCTGCCGAAGGGCCGCCGTTCCGAAAGGAGCGGCGGCCCTTCGCGCATTCGGCCCTGCCGATTTCCGCCCGGGCTTCCCCGACGCGCGCTTCCCGGTCTAGGCTTCCGCCCGCGATTGACCAAAGCGAGGAGGGACAGCCTTGTCCGACGCGAAACCACGACGGCCCGTGCCCCGGCCGACGCCCGAAACGCAGCACTTCTGGGATGGCTGCAAGCGCGGCGAGCTGATCCTGCAAAGGTGCAAGGACACCGGCCAGGCCTATTTCCCGCCGCGCCCGTTCAGCCCCTACACCGGCAGCCGGAACGTCGAGACCTTCAAGGCGTCCGGCAAGGGCATGCTCTACAGCTACATCATCAACCACCGGGCACCGCCGAACTTCATCCTTGAGCCGCCCTTCGCCATCGCCGTCGTGGAGCTCGAAGAAGGCCCGCGCATGATGGCCAACATCATCGACTGCGAGCAGACGCCGGAGGCGCTGCAGCTCGACATGCCGCTGGAGATCTGTTTCGAGCAACTGACCGACGACATTTCGCTGCCGCTGTTCCGGCCGGCCAAGGGCTGAGGGGGAAGCTAGACCATGACACCAGGATCCGTCGCCGTCGTCGGCGCCGCGGAGAGCACCGAACTCGGCAAGCTCCCCCACATCTCCAACATCATGCTCCACGCCGATGCGGCCTTGAACGCGATGGAAGACGCCGGCCTCAAGCCCTCTGACATCGACGGCGTCGCCACGGCGCGCGAGGTGCCGACCGAAATCGCGCACTATCTCGGCATCGAACCCCGCTGGGTCGACGGCACGAGCGTCGGCGGCTGTTCGTTCATGATCCACGTCCGCCACGCCGTCGCGGCGCTGGAGGCGGGGCTCGCCAACAACATCCTCATCACCCACGGCGAAAGCGGGCGCAGCCAGATCGGCATGACGCCCCGGTCGATCGGCCCGGGGCAGCTTGAGGGCCAGTTCCAACTGCCCTACGGCGTGATGAACCCGCCGACCATGTTCACCATTCCGGTGCTGCGCTACCTCAAGACCTACGACATCCCGATCGAGAAGCTGGCGAACGTCGGCGTCGTCCAGCGGAAGTGGGCGGGCTTCCACCCGCGCGCGACCTTCCGCGACCCGATCACGGTCGAGGACGTCATGAACGCGCGGATGATCGCCTGGCCGTTCACGCTCTTGATGTGCTGCCTCGTCACCGACGGCGGCGGCGCGCTCATCCTGTCCCGCGCCGACCGGGCGAAGGACATGAAGCAGAAGCCCGTCTATATCCTGGGCGTCGGCGAGGGCGCGGAGACCACCATGGTCTCGCAGATGAAGGACTTCACCTCCTCCCAGGCGTTCCGCATTTCGGGCGCGGAGGCGTTCCGCACGTCCGGCATCAAGCATGACGACGTCGATCACCTGATGATCTACGACGCCTTCGCGCACCTGCCGCTCTACGGCCTGGAGGACCTGGGCTTCGTCAAGCGCGGCGAGGCGGCGGACTTCATCTGGGAAGGCAACACGGCGCCGGGCGGCAAGCTGCCGCTCAACACCAACGGCGGCGGTCTCTCCTACATGCACTCCGGCATGTACGGCATGTACGCGCTGCAGGAGAGCGTTCGCCAGATGCGCGGCATCTCCCCCGCCCAGGTCGACGGCGCGGAGATCAGCTTCTGCCACGGCGTTGGCGGCATGTTCGCCGCGTCGGGCTCGGTCGTCTTCTCGAACGTGAAGCCCTGATCCGGCAGGCCGGCGGCGTCCCTATTGCGGGGCGCCGTCAGCCGCCGGCCTGTGCTGCGGCGATCAGGTCGTTGTCGATCTTGTCGGCGCGGACGGCCGCCGGGCGCTGCTTGTGCTGCGCGATGTAGCCGGCGAAGCTCGATCGCTCCGGCAGCAGCTTCATCTGCCTGTAGAAGTCCAGGTAGGCGGTCACGATCAGGTCGGCGGTCGAAAAGCGGTCGCCGGCGACGAAGGACTTGCCGCGGACCGCGCTTTCGATCGCATCGACCGTTCGGTTCAGGTCGCCATATCCCACCGTGCCTTGCCGGTCTTCCGGGATCGTGACGCCGAGGAAGGCGTCGGTGACGGCGGCCTCCAAAGGGCCTGCCGCGAAGAACAGCCAGCGGAAATAGGCGGCGCGGGCGGCGTGGTCGCCGGGTTCGGGCGCAAGCTTCGCCGCCGGAAACGCGTCGGCGAGATAGGCGCAGATCGCGACGGTCTCCGTCACGACGGCGGCGCCATGGGTCAGCGCCGGCACCTTGCCCATCGGATTGATCTTCAGGAACTCCGGCGACCGGGTGGTCACGCCGAATTCCACGAGCTTCGTCTCGTAGGGCTGGTCGATCTCCTCCAGCATCCAGCGGACGGTGCGGGCGCGCGACATCGGGTGGGCATAGAAGACAATCTCTTCGGTCATCGTCGTCTCCGTTCATCTGGCGGCCGGGGCAAACTACGGCGCGCATATGACATTGCCGCGCGGCCGCCGTCGACATCCGGCAGGCTTTGGACGAAACTGCCCGGAACGCGCCGCGTCGCTTCTGCGCGGCGTTCGATCCATCAAGGCAATCCAAAAAATCATGTTCGAACTCTGGGTCCCGGTCACGCTGGCCGCCGCCTTTCTGCAGAACCTGCGTTCCGCGCTGCAAAAGCACCTCAAGGGCCGGCTCTCAACGTCCGGCGCCACGTTCGCCCGCTTCGGTTTCGGCTTTCCCGTGGCGCTGCTCTATGTGCTTGTCCTGCATTTCGCCGTGGGCTTCGCCTGGCCGACGCCGGGCCTGGAGTTTTTCGCCTGGACGATCCTCGGCGGCGGGACGCAGATCGGCGCGACCGCGCTCCTCGTCTATCTCTTCGGCTTCCGGAACTTCGCGGTCGGCACGGCCTATTCGAAGACGGAGACGGTGCAGGCGGCGATCTTCGGCATCGTCTTCCTGGGCGACAGCCTGACTTGGCCCGCCATCCTCGCCATTATGATCAGCCTGGTCGTGGCGCCGGATGGGCGCGGCTATCCTGGAGCGGACGACGATGATCGGCCTCGCGTCGGGCGCGCTCTTCGGCATTTCGGCCGTCGCCTACCGCGGCGGATCGCTCTCGCTCGGCGGGCCGCACTTCCTGATGCAGGCGGGCTACACGCTCGCCTGGGCGACCTTCCTGCAGACCATCGCCATGCTGATCTACATCCGCATGCGGGAGCCGGGGCAGATCACCCAGATCCTGCGCGCCTGGAAGGTGGCGAGCATCGTCGGCGCCTCGGGCGCGCTCGGCTCCGTCGGCTGGTTCACCGCGATGACCATCCAGAACGTCGCCTATGTGCGCGCGCTCGGGCAGATCGAGCTCGTCTTCACCTTCATCGCCTCGACGGTCTTCTTCCACGAGTCCTCGACCCGGAAGGAGGTCGTCGGCATCGTTCTGATCGTCGCCGGCATCCTGCTGTTGCTGCTGAAGGGCTGACCCCTCAATAGCTCGGCGCCGTTGAAAAGGGCGTCATCTGAAGCTCGTGCGTCCAGACGGAGCGGTGCTGCGTGTGCAGATAGTAGAAGCCGTTCGCGATCTCGGCCGGGTCCATCACGATCTCCGGGCGCTGCTGCGCCTTCGGCAGGGCGCGGGTGCCGGGGGAGTCGATCAGGCCGTCGATCACGACGTTCGCCACGTGCACGCCATGCTCCGAATATTCCTCGGTCAGCACCTGGGCGAGGGTGCGCATCATGACGCGGGGGTAATAGAGCGACTGGCCGGTCAGCCGCTTGCGGCCGCGGAGCGAGCTTGAGTTGTTCGAGATCAGGAAGGTGCCCGACCCGCGCTTCCGCATCGCCGGCAGCACTTCCTTTGCGACCAGGAACGGGCCGCGGCAGGCGATGTGCTGCGTGGTGTCGAACATCTCGGTCGGGATGTACTCCAAGAGCTCCATGTCGGGCGGCAGGTCGCGGCCTTCCAGGTAGCCCGCGTTGTAGACAAGCACCTCGGGGTCGCCGGCCTCGCTGCGAATGCGTGCGAAGGCGTCCTTGATCGATTGCTCGGAGGAGAGGTCGAGTTCGACCGTCATCGCCTGGCCGCCCTGGTCCTTGATCGCGGCTTCGAGCAGGGAGGCGTTCGACGCGGTCCGCGTCGTCAGCACGGTGAAGAACCCCTCGGCCGCGAACTTCTGTGCGACGGCGCCGCCCACGCCCCAGCGGGCGGAGACGGGGATCTCGCTGTCGTCCAGGTCGTGGCCGTGGGCGAGTCGGGTGTTGCGGCCGTCGGCCTGCCACTTCGACGTGGCTCCGATGACGACGGCGACCGGAAGGTCCGTGGGCATGGCGATTTCCCCCAAAGCGTGATGTGTGTTTGGGGAAAGCCTAGGCCCGGATCGGGGGTCGCGCCAGATGCGCGAACGGCGCCCGCCCCCTTTCGGAGACGAGCGCCGCCCGCGTGCGCTCAGCGACGATCGATCAGCCGCAGTAGAGGTCTTCCTTGTGGGCGACCTTGTCGCGGTTCTCTTCGACGTAGGCCATCAGCCCGCCCATGGAGAACGTCTTGCCGAAGCCCTTCCACGGCGCGAAGCCGCTGGTGTTCAGCACGCTCTCCGGATCGAGCTTCAAGAGGCGGATGATGACGGACGCGACGATCGTGCCGCCGACGCCGGTCAGCCGGCCGCCGCCCTTTTCGCTCGCTTCCTGCAGGCAGTAGAACCAGAGCGGCGTCTTGGTCACGCCGAACTTGCGAAGCGCCGCCGGCGCGGCGAGCGCGAACGTCCTCCGCTCGAGCTCGACTATCTCGA